>JBBRMO010000120.1:0-6582 GCA_038230815.1 Chthoniobacterales bacterium | reverse complement strand
GATTACCATCGCCTTTCTTCGTCGGAGTACGAAATCCGGGTTTCGTAATCGCGAGCTGTAGCTGCATCGACGTTCTCATCATGGTTGGAATTTAGGACAGAGCCGACCTACAGAAAGGACTTCAGAAATCGCTGCACCTCGTTGTGATTTCCCATCATGTGGAAAAAGAGCGTTGACGGATCGACAACGGAAAAGACGAGCCGAACGGCTTGGTTAAGGCGACATTCATAGACCCGGTACGGCTGCCTTCGGGTGCGAGATCGCGGATGCCAACACCAGAATGTTGGTGTGGCTGACCGAAGCTCTCGTGAGCCTTTCGGATCAGATCGCCAATCCTTTGGCGTTCCGACTTTGGCAAGTCGCGCAGCTGCGCGAGCAAATCTTCGTCTAGTTCGACGCTATACGATCGCGTCGATTGACCCACTGAACGTTCTGCTTTGCCCATTGGAGATCCGCGTCTTCGCTCTGGCATGAAGTTTCGCTCCGATGGCGCTCATTTGTCCTGCGGAAAAACCATATGAGATCCGCGCACTCTTCGAGCCTCCAAACAGGCCGTGCAATCTTCGTTCGAGGTGCTCGATCTCCCGCCGGATTCGGACGGCTTCGGTCAAGTCCTCCAACGATGGAACTGGCTTCTCTAGAACGGCGGGCATTTGTGCAAGTTTACTTGGATAGCAATGGCCGTGCAAGACGCTCTACTTCATTCGATCGAACGTCTTCTGGAGCAATGCGAGATCGCTGGCATTGCCAGTCTTCTCCCGGCTGCTCTCGATCCACTTTCTCTCTAGCGCGTTTTTGGTGGGGCGATCGCTTTCGTAGAAGACTCCGAAGACGCCGGGGAAAGGGAGCTGGGCTAATTTATACGCGGCGAGCTCGTCGGTCACGTCGTGGCGGAGTTCGTCCTCGGGGGTGTTGTCATATTTTTTCTCGTCGATCACCGAGAAGGCGCCGCCTTTGCGCGGGTTCGCAGGGTCGAAGGCGCCCGGGAAAAATTCGACACATTCACTCAGGCATTCGATAACGGAGAAGCCCTGGTGGTCCATGGCTCGCTCGATCATCTGGATCATGTGGTTGACCTGGGTGGCGTGCGTCCGTGCCACAAAGGTGGCCCCGGCGGAGATGAGTTGTTTCATCGGGTTGACCGGCTGATCGACGGCACCGGTCGGGTCGGTCTTCGATTTGAAACCGATCGGGGACGTAGGCGAGGTCTGTTTCTTGGTCAGGCCATAGACGAAATTGTCCATGATGAAGTAGACCAGGTTGACGTTCTTGCGCGCGCCGTGATTGAGATGGTTGCCGCCGATGGAGAAGCCGTCGCCGTCGCCACCGAAGAGAAAGACGTGGAGATCAGGCCGGGCCAGGCTAATGCCGGACGCGAGCGGGACGGCGCGGCCGTGAATGAAATGGGCGCCGTAGCCGTTTACGAAATACGGGAAACGCGAGGAACAACCGATCCCGGCCAGAGTGACGATCTTCTCGTGATCGAGCTGCCGTTTCTCGAGCACTTTGTAATAGGAAGCGAGGACCGCGAAGTCACCGCAGCCGGGGCACCAGGTGGGATGGTCGGCGGTGATAGCCTTCTTCGTTAACTTTTCTCTGGGGGCGTCGAGGGTGGTGGTTTGTTCGCTCATAAAATCAGGGGATCACCGCCGACAGCTCCAAAGGCTGGGCTTGTTTGGCAGTGACTCATCATTTCTTTTTAGAATTTGGTGCTTGGAATTTCTTTGGGATTTGGAGCTTGGTTCTTGGGATTTTCTTATCCTATCCCACTCCTTGCGGGACGACTTCTTTCAATGTCTTCACGTTCTCGGATGAAGGGTCGGTGTGGACGATGGGAGGGCCTTCGCGCGGAATTTTCCGGGCGGCAAAGGAGCGACCTTCGAAAACGCGTTCGAGGATCTCTTTCACGCGGAAGGTGAGACCGTCCGTCTTGGTGGTGCTTTCGATTTTCGAATCGCAGAAACGGGCGCGGAGGACGGTGGCGAGCTGGCCGAAACCGTAGAGGCCCTGGTCGTTCATTTCGACGACCACGATGCGTTTGAACCGGGCGAAGACTTTTTCGAGGCCGTTCGGGAACGGATGGACGTGCCGCAAATGTAACGCGCCGACCTTCTCGCCATGTTCGCGCGCAAGTTTCACGGTGTCGTGCACCGGACCATAGGTTGAGCCCCAGCCGACGAGGAGGACGTCGCCTTCGGAGTCGCCATAGATTTCGGGGACGGGAATTTCTTCGGCGAGCTTGCGCAATTTGTTGCGGCGCTTGGCGGTCATCGCCATGTGCATTTTCGGGCTGCCGGTCGGATGACCCATCTCATCGTGCTCAAGTCCGGTGACGAGGGGATATTTTCCGTCGAGCATCGGCGCTCCGGGCGGGACGTGCTGGGTGATCTGATCGACCGCGTAGGGCTTGTATCCGGTGCGCGGGGAGAGATCCGGTTTCGGGTCGAGCATCAGGTCTTTCAGATGCGGTTCGTCGAATGCTTCGATGCGGGTGGCGAGAGAGGTGTCGCTCAAGATGAAAACCGGGGTGCTGTATTTGCGCGCGATTCGAGCAGCTTCGATCGCGATATAAAAACAATCTTCCACGGTGGCGGCGGCGAGCACGACGCGCGGGCTGTCGCCGTGGCCGCCGTAGATGGCCTGGAAAAGATCGCTCTGCTCGACATTGGTCGGGAGGCCGGTGCTCGGTCCGCCGCGTTGCACATTAATAATGATGATCGGTATCTCCGCCATCGAGGCCCAGCCAATCGCCTCGGTCTTGAGCGAGATGCCGGGGCCGGCGCTGCCGGTGACGGCGAGATTGCCGGAGAACGAAAAACCGAGCGCCATGGAGACGGCGCCGAGCTCGTCTTCCGCCTGGACAAACATGCCGCCGTATTTCGGCAGCTCGCTCCGCAAAATTTCCATGACGGACGACCACGGGGTGATGGGATAACCGGATCCGTAGCGGACCCCGGCGGCGATCAAACCGTAGGCGAGCGCCTGGTTGCCATCCATTGTGATCTGGGCGCGCTCGCCCTCCACGGGAACGTGCGGCTCAAACTTGTATTGCTTCGTCAGGACATTACCGACGGGGTAGGCGTAGCCGGCCGTGAACGCCATGATCGCGGTGTTGACGATGCTCACATCTTTGCCGGCAAATTTTTCTTTGATCAGCGTGGTCAACTTCTCGACATCGAGATGAAAGATTTTCGCGATCAGGCCGAGGATGAAAATGTTTTTCCCTTTGTCCTTCGCTGTTCCGCCAAGCGCTTCGACCGTCAGGCCCGTGATCGGGACGCCGACGTAAACGAAGCGTTTGTCATCGAGGTCGGGCTGGACGTTGTCGGAATCGTAAAGAAGGACGCCGCCGTCCTTGAGAAAGCCGATGTGGTCCTGGTAACTATGCTGATAAAACGCGACGAGGAAATCGGCTTCGTCGCCGGCGGAGAGGACTTCGCCGGTGCCCATGCGGACCTGGAAAATGGAGGGGCCACCGGAGATGGTGGCTGGAATCGTCATGTAGGTCATGACTTCCTGGGCGCTCCGGCCGGCGAGGCGCGCGAGGAAGGCGCCGGCGCTCTGGATGCCGTCCTGCGAATTGCCGGCGAGGCGGATGACGGCGTCGTCGATATTTTCCGGGCGAAGATCGGCGCGCTCCGATGCCGGAGTGGTGGAAAGAGCGGTCGCAACAGATCCGCGTTTGGCGGTGGGGTCTTCGGCGCTGTTCGGAGCGTCAGTCTCCGGTGTGGTGGAAGTCTCGTTCACGGGATAAATACACTAACTAATTGGAAGGAAGTAGAAAGTAGGAAATAGGGAGGGCGGGGAGAGTAGAAATTGGGAAGCAGGAAGTAGAAAAAGGGGAAGACGGGGAATGCTGGGGGCGAGTTGGAGGTCGGGAGTGGCAGAGCGGGATGAATGCGGCGGTGGATCGGCCGGCTCCTCGCGAAAGCTTTCGGAGCTCCGTCGGGCGATGGCAGAGGGAGTCTCGGCTGCGCCGATATTATTTTGGCATCGAGCGGCGGAGCGCTCGATCCACCTCGCCTCGGGAAAAAGCTGGTTGGTCCTTAGCGGGAACCGGGTGAGAGGGACGCCAGAATTTTGTCGTAACGGGGATCGCTCCGAAGTGAATCCCATTGCGGATTCAGTTTCAGTTCGCCGTAATTGATTCCGCCCGGGATCCGCGCGGACGCTTCCAATTGTTCGAAGGCCAAATCTTTTTCACCCGTCCAGGCGTAGATCAAAGCAAGGTTGGTGATGTAGGAAGGTGCATCGAAGGAGTCCTTGCTTATCGGCAGGAGCTCACAAGCGTGACGGCCTTCACGAAGAGCCTCTTCCTTGCGACCAAGCCCGGCGTCGATGAGACCTAGCCGGCTCCAGGCGGGCGCGTAATCGGGTTGCTCGCGCACAGTTTGTTCTTCGATGGCGCGCGCGGAACGGAAAGCCGCCCAGGCTTTCGCCTCGTCGCCGAAAGCGCGAGCGGCGAGGCCGACGAACCAATCTCTCGCCCAGAGTGAATTGTTATAAACGTCACGCAATCCCTCTGCTCGAATTGAGTGGAGAGCACGGGCGACTTCGGCTGGATCCCGCGCCGCGAGCGCACTATCGAACAGGCCGTTTGCAACTTCGGTGGCGACGGTGGGGTCTTCATTCAGAATTTCGGCCAGATGCTTGCGCAACGGCTGGAGATCGCCGCGTTCGAGAAAGGAAAGTTCGGCGAGCTGGGTGCGGGCAAACTGGTCTTTCGGTTTGATGGAGAGGGCGCGCTCGTAGAGGCGAGCGGAATCCGAAAAGCGGCGCATCACCTGATAGGTAAAAGCGGTTTCCATGACATAGCGGAAGTTGCGCGGATCCAGCTCAACGCCGCGCTCCCAATTCCTGATCGATTCGGTCCAGCGATTTTGGCGACGATCCATCGCGGCGGCGTAGATGTAGACGAGCGGGCTGTTGGGAAGCGCGACCCGAGCGAGATCAAGCTCGGCGCGCGCGTGATCGTAATCGCGAGACGCTTTGTAGGCATAATCGGCGCGAGCGAGGTGAACATCGCCGGCATCTGGATTCAAGGCGGCGGCGCGCTCGAGCGCGGAGCGGGCCAGTTCAAGACGAGCGGTCGTGTGGTCGAACCCCTGCCAATAGAGATCGTCGTGGGCAGTGACAAGAAGTCCGTAAGCGCGGAGAAATTTTGGATCCCGCGAAATGGCCTCCTCGAGCAGAGTTACGGCCTGGCGCAGACCTTCCCTGGCGTCGGGGTTGGAGGCCAGCTGGACCAGTTGCCAGGCCTGGACAAAAAGTCTTTCTGCCAGGAGATCCGTGGTCTTGCCTTCGGCCATCGCCGCTTTTTCGCGAGGTGAAAGCTGGATCTTGAGTTGCTCGGCGATGGTCGCGGCGATTTCAGTTTGAAGCGCGAAAACATCCGCGATCTTTCGATCGTAGCTTTGCGCCCACAGGTGAGCATCCGTACGCGCGTCAATGAGCTGCGCATTAATTCGGATGTGGTCGTCAATGCGCTGGACACTGCCCTCGAGCACGTTGGCCACCCCAAGCTGGCGCCCAATCTCGCGCAGGTTCCGGTCGCGAACGATTTTATACGGCATGACGCTGGTCCGGCTGATGACCTTGAGATCTGCGATCCTGGCCAAATCGGAAAGAATCTCGTCCTGCACGCCTTCGGTAAAAAAGCCGTTCTCGGGATTGGCGCTGAGATTTTCGAAGGGTAGAACAGCGATGCTTTTGTCGGGAATCGAGGCAGTTGGAGCGGCGTTGGGCGCGAGCGGGTTGTCCGCCGTTCGGCGAGGGTTTCCGAAAATCCAGAAAACCGCGGCGGCGGCGAGGACAAGAAAAACCACAGCGAAGAGACGAGACGGCGAGTAAGCGAGAAGAACGCGGCCGGCCGGCTGGGCGGCCTTGAACTTTGCGGGCAGCTCCGAATTGCCAACTTCATCCGTGTAGAGATTAACCAGGAAGATGACTTCGCCGTGTTTCACTTCGCACTCGCCCAGGTCGTGCAGGTAGGGCTGCCAGTGGCGATATTGGGCGAGATCTTCCGCGACGCGTTTCGACAAGAGAATGTGTCCGGCGTCGCCGCAATCCATGACCCGCTGGGCGATATTAATTCCGGCGCCGGCGACGTTCGATCGCTCGTTCACGTCGGTCATTCCGTTGACTGGGCCGCTGTGAACGCCCATGCGAACCTTGAGGTCCGGGTGATTTTGCAAGGACTTGCCAACCTGGAGGGCGCAACGGACGGGCGCGTCGGGCGTCGTGGCGAAGGCGAGCGCCATGCCATCGCCGGTAGGCAGGCAGATTAATTTTCCGGCGCTATCGGCGCCACGGAAAGCGTCGGTGTTGCGAACTGTCTGATTGAGCTCGTGCAAGGACGCGTGCTGCTCGTTAATCAACAATTTCGAGTAGCCAACGATGTCGATGAACAAGACATGGGCGATTTCGAGTTGCAGATCGGATTCGAGCTCGGTGGACATGGGTCGGGAGGCGCCCTTCCAGACCAGGGGAGAGCGCGCGTCATAAGAGAAAGCTTCTCTCGCGCCAGAGAGGCATTATTTATACCGGGAAGAGATATAAAAGGAGTCTGCCGCGTCAAAGCCT
>JBBRMO010000119.1:0-6620 GCA_038230815.1 Chthoniobacterales bacterium | reverse complement strand
CAAGCGAACGTGACGGGCAGCACCGATTTCATGAATCAGCCACGCCGGCAACGCGTTCTCACGAATGTTTTCACCGCGCTATCGACAGCGGTGGAGAATCGACACCTGGCGATGGAAGATGTCTTCATCTTTTTCGATCCGTCTCACAAAGATCATCGCCGCGTACTTGATCGCTGCATACCATTTCTACCACCAGAAATTCGACGCGAACTTGAATCTCTCGGCGGCTTCAAGCGTCTCGGCGATCTTTGGCTACAAATCGAATCATCGGTGAACAGTTTGCGCGCGCTCCTCGGCCCGTGCATGAAAGCGATGTTGTCAGCGACAGGCCAAGAGCCGTCGTTCGA
This sequence comes from Chthoniobacterales bacterium, assembly GCA_038230815.1. Classification (GTDB taxonomy): domain Bacteria; phylum Verrucomicrobiota; class Verrucomicrobiia; order Chthoniobacterales; family UBA10450; genus AV80. The sequence continues at coordinate 6,273 of JBBRMO010000119.1, read as the reverse complement.
CTGGAACGAGGCGGTCCAGCGAGGTGGTTATGTCATCGTGGACGCACATCAGGACTATGCCGGACATGCCGAGAATGTTGCGCTCGCTACGTTGATGGCGCTTGATCTTGGCGAAACGATGCTGAATACGCCGCGTGACAAGCGGAAGAAGTTCACGCTGTTCGTCGATGAAGCAGCGGAGTTCCTCGGACCGTTGGGCGCGGAGTTCGGCCGATGGCTGAGGATCATGCGGAAATATGGCATGCCGTGCGTACTGGCGTTCCAGGATCTTGCGAGTATGCGGCGCGACGACTTGGAGCTTGCGCCGCTGATTCTTGGGCAATGTGGCACCATCATGTGCTTTCGCAGCCGCTGGCCCACCGATAATGAAGCCCTGGCGGACATCCTCCTGACGGGCAATCTGAAGTTTGTACCACTGACGCAAGACGTGTATCAGCAGCGCGGAGAACACGAATGGCTGCGCATGCAGGAAGTCTCGCGAACGGTGAAGCATGATGAAAACCGTAGTACGACTCACGGAGAGACATCTGGGACAGGCAATTCGGAGACGCGAACGGAATCGCAATCGCATCAAACTAACGCGGGGCGTGGAACGTCCGAGAGCAAAGTTTACGGCGCAGCAGGATTGATTGCGTCCGAGTCGAAAGGCGAAAATAAAAGCGTCGGCAAATCAGACGGACGAACGGCATCGTCAGCGACCGGTTTCACGCATACGAGTGGTTCCAGCGATAGCGCTACCGCGGGATCATCGGATGGCTGGGCTGTCAGTGTCGGCGAGAAGTTGTTGCCCCTCCCCATTGTTGTGCATGACGTTCAGAAGACGGGACATCTGGAGGAAGCGATTCCCGACCAGCAACAAAAGCATCGGCAGCTTCTGCACGGACTCGAAGATCGGCATGTGATTGTTCTGGCGCCAGGAATGAAGCAAGCGATCGAGATCATCACGGCCGATGTCCCTGATCCTTTTCAAAGCGCCGATGCGCAGGCGAAGGCCGTGCGTTGGATTGAAGGAAAAATCTGCGAGACTCATGATTTCTATTTCGTGCCTTCGTTCGATCCGGCCGACCAAGATGTGCGCGTGGACAATTTCGTCGGTGAAGAATCTCCGGCTACGCCAGAAACGCCGCCTACGCCGCCGCTTCCACCGGCTCCGAAATTCAGCAAACCGAATGCGGCCGATAAGAAACCAACTCGCAACAAAGCAAGAAACCGACCGACCATGGATGCGCCGACCGATAAAGAAATTCCGTTTGACGATTGAAAATCACTCTTGACAAAAGTTCTTCGGCGTTTACAAATGGATTATCGCTCCTTCGGGAGTGCTTCCAAGATCGCCGGACCCGTTGCACAAACCCGGGCACGCTGGCTTGGTCGTAACCATCTCGATACGTCGAGATCTTCTATGCCGAAGCACCTGATTTATCAGGGTGCCTCGGCATCCTTTTTAGAGGATCTCGAAATGCTTCAGTTACGCGATATCGAAGTGATTGCCTCCGTCGCGCGGTACTACACGCTGACGCGCGGGCAGATCAATAAGATCCATTTTCCGACCGATCACGACGGGCGCATCACCCGCAAGCGACTTCGCAGCATCTGCGACGAAGGGATGATTAACCGCACGAACATGCAAGTCGTGAACCCGTCGATGGGCGCGCCAGCGTACGTGTACTATCCCAGCGCCAAGGGCTGTGCATTCCTCGCCCAGGAGCTAAAAGACGAGCGATACAAGTCGGTTTGCACGCTGACCCCGAACTGGACCTATCTTTATCACTGGGTAGAAATCGCTCAAACACACATCCTACTCGATCAAGCCGTTGCGCAACTCGCGGGCGTGAAGGTCGATGATTGGATCTCGGAATGGTCCGTCGCGAATCCCGATGAGAAGGAGCCAGAGAAGCGTTTCCGACTGTTCACCAAACTCGGACAGAAGCTCGTGTGCGCGCCTGACGCCGCGTTCCTTCTCGAAAAAGACGGATTCCGCAAAGCGTATTACCTCGAACAGGACCGCGACACGACCAAGAATGCCGACCGCGTGGCGGCGCAGAAATGCCACGGGTATGCCGGACTCTTCGAGAAGCGGCTGCATGTCGACCGGCATTTTCCCACGGTGAACGTCGAAAAATTCACGGTGCTGTTCGTGGCGCCGACCGTGAATCGTCGCGATGCCTTGAAGCTCGCTTTCAGCACGAAGCCCGCGCCGTGGCTGTACCGATTCGCGTCCCAAACGGAACTCACTGCTGAAGCGTTTCTTGCAGCACCGATCTGGCATCCCTGCTCTGGCGATCCGGCCCCGCTGATCAAGCAAGGGGGTGCGTCATGAAGCTATTATTGGGGGTCCGGGGGGTGGTCCGGAAGGGGTCCGGCACGACCAAAACACCGATTTCGGCGTGTGACTGTAAGTTGTTTCCCCTTCCCAGCTTGGGGTGCCAGTGGCCGTCGGTCGTAACTGATTCGGCCCCTGGCCCCTCTGGTTTGTTTCGTGGATTTCGGTTCTCGCTGTCGCTCGCTCCCTTCCATGGGCGTTCGTTTGCCCACAACGATCCAGCCAAACCAGAGGGGCCAGGGGCCAAGAGGGTCAACACCCCCGGCACCCCAATCGATGCCCCACCGGTTTGCTCTGGTTTTTCTCTGGCCATTGCCGCTACCGCTTGTTCCTCAGGAGAGACGGTCGGTTGCGTTGTTGGTGCGCCGGTTCGCCGGCGCTTAATATTTTTCTCTTTCCCAATATGGATACCAAGAAAGAGCTGGGCAGGTTGCTTCAAACCTGCCGCAATCGCTGGTACCGAGTCCGGACGCCGAGGTCGGTGTCACCGCTGTTCATCAAGACGGTGGTGTCGCTCTTCATCGTCGGCAGCGCATTGCAAGTGTTTCGATGAAAGGATTTGTATTTCTGTTCCCCTTCCGTTTATGGATGAACACGCAACGGAACCGCTCGCGGGCGAGCTGGTGACGGAGGATGCGTAGCACGGATGCCTGGACCGCTGATCCTGACGGCGGCTCAGTCTCAATCCGCTCACGCGGATTTTTTCATCGCGAACGCCTGATGTTCACCGTTCGCGAAACCTTGTTTTCAAGCGCTCAACCGAGTCGTGCGTCCATCAGGGTGTTCGTTCGGCTCGGTTGAATTAGCGGCAATTTCGCCGCATATTTTCCCTTCAAGTTTTATGGTTAAAACTGCTACGAAGAAAATGGATGTTGCTGACACGAAGTCAGCGGAAACTCGGACGAACGATTCGTCTGCCCCGATCTGGAAGACGCAACACAATCGCGTTCAAGGCGCGATGTGGAAGCATCTTCTGGAAGACGGGAAAGCACGCTACACCATCTCCGTTTCTCGGTCCTACAAGGACAAGGAGACGGATAAATGGATGAACGTGCATTACTTCGACCGGAAGGATCTCAAAGACATTCACGCCGTCTGTGACGAGGCCGAGGATCAAATCCTCAGCTCCGGCGAGATGGCGATAGAAGTCGGCGAGGACTGACGATCGCAATGGGAGGGCCCTGACCCTCCCGATCTTTCCCGATGGCCCCAGCAGACGCGCAAGTGCTGCAACGGTTGCCGGAAAGCCTCAACTCTTTTTCGTGGACTCTCATATTCTCCGAGAGTTCCACACTCCTTTGCATTGATTTATGGCGCCGTTGGCGCAAGTGCAGGCTTTGCCAGTGTAGCAATGCCTGCTCGTGTCCAGAGTTCTTCGGCCCCTACTCTGGACACTTCGCCACGGCATTGCTGGGGATGGCAAGCCTGCATACACAGGCGATTTTTACTTCATTCTTTTTCTTTCTATGTCCGTTTTTGTTTTATCACAGGCAGAGTTCGGAGCGATCGCGGCGACGCTCAAGCTTACGCGCGATGGTTTTCGCCGGCCAATTTATCCGCTCTCGATGGCGGAGCGTTGGGAGCACAAGGTTCTCGTCGAACCTCACGAGAAGCTGGACGAGGAGCAATACACACTCTCCCTCATCAGGCCGTTCGTGTTCCGGCTGTATCTCGCGAACGCGATGGCGGAGCGCTACACGTACATGAAAGACAAGACGACAGAGTTCGTTATTCCGCTCTTTGAACTGCCGCACGGCAACGTGCTCGCAACGAAGGAGTTGCTCAAGATGCTCGACTCCCTGTCGTACAACCTCGTGACCAACGGCGGCAACACCTTTCTCGGCTTGAAAGACGACGAGAAGCTGCGCGACCTGATGGACCGACTAAAGACGATGCTGGTTCGCCAAGACGAGGCCGAATGAGATCGTTTGTATTTCATTCCTTCTTGACCATGAAAAAAAGGCAATCGACACGACGAAACATCAACCTGCTCTTAGCCCTGGAGTTGCTCGATGAAATGGTGCGGAAAACTTCGATCGGTCCGTCGTATGTGGATAGCACGGCGCATCAAGCGGTCGCAGAAGCGATCCGGCGGGCGCGGAAACGCTCCCAGATCAAGGGCGTCAAGCCGCGCGAAGATCAACTGTCGCTCCTGGCGGCAACGGAATGAGGTTTTATCTTTTCCCCTTTTCACGAATGGCGAACGACAAGCAAACAGCATCGGCACCACCGACGGATCGGCAACAGCTCTTACGCTATTTCGATTCCGTCTTCGAAGACATCGACGGCTTTCTCACAGAACAGGACGACCAACGACGCGAGGAGCGACGCGAGCAACTGGGTCCGCTGTGCTTCATGAAACGTGTCGAATGGAAAATCCAGATCGCCTGGGGAGGACCAGAGTACGGCTTCAAACTGTACTACGATCCGGAATGCCGCGAATGGATGCACGGCGTTTTCTACTGGGCAGATTGGTTCAAGTACGAAGAGGAAGCGCTGTCCCCGGCAGAAATGGACAAGGTCATCGACGCGTACTCGATGGATAGCTGGACCGAGTAGTGACGAACATTATTTCCCCTTACCCCAAGAACACGATGGCAACCAAGAACACATCACCGGCGAAAAAGAAATTCTGCGTGTGGGCGGATTACGTACGGCGTGTGTACCAGCACGTGACGGCCGACACCCCACAGCAGGCCTACGAGATCGCGAAGAAACGGCCGGAGTGCTGGGATACATGCGACTGGCACGACAACAACGGCTACCGGCTCTCGAATGAAGTGCAGGACCTGGCGACCGAGGAATTCCTGCCCGTCCACGGTGCGAAAAATTGCCGCACGTGCGGCAGCGAAATCGTGGCGTCGATCAATGACAGCGTCTTTTGCGATGGCGAATGCGGAGCGTGCGAATACGAGCGGTATGGGTCGCAACCGGAGCTTCTGCGGATCGCACGGTCGGCGGCGAATGCGTTCCGGGAGCGAATCTCGTGCCTGCAAGACGACCTTCGCGAGGAGTTCGCGGATCAGAACGAGATTCAGGACATGATCGCCAACTACACCTATTTGCTCAACGAGCACCGCAAGGTGATCGCAAGCGCCACCCGCACTTCGCCACTGGCAGCGAATGACACGGATGATTCGGGAACGGCGCACGAGCGGAACGTGCGAAAGTTGAAGGAAAACTTCGGCCGGTTCTTCTCGCTGCGGCCCGAGGCGAAGATTCAACTCGCTCTCGACATTCTCTGGCACGTTTCAAACGAGTGGAATGAAGACGCCATCGTCTCGTACCCCAAACGAATGCCCAGCTTCGACGAGTGGTTGGCGAACCTCTCGCACAGGCTGCACCAGATCGAATGGAAATGACCGTACTTTTTTCCCTCACGCTATGAACAAGCTTTCTGCGATGAACATCGACAAAATCAACTTGGCTCTCCGCTATCGCGCCCTCGGCTTCCGGCCGATCCCGATCGTCGCCGGCAGCAAACGCGCGGCGATCAAATGGAAGAAATGGCAGAGCGAGGTTCCGAGCGAGCATGAAATGACCGAATGGTTTTCCCTGGATGACAGGAACATCGCACTTGTGACCGGAAATGGCGTCGTCGTCGTGGACGTGGACGATACCGGCCTTCTGGACACCGTGACCGCACGTTGCGGCAAGACGCCGATGCGTTGCGGGACGCCGAGCGGCGGGACGCATTTGTACTACGCGATGCGCCGCGGGGTGCAATACGGCAACGCCGTCCGGATCAACGGCAGGGCCATCGACCTGCGATGCGAGGGCGCTTACGCGGTCTGTCCCTGGTCGGGGAACGAACACGGGACGTACGAATGGCTTGCCGGCCCTGTTCCCGCCGCCGAATTGCCCCCGGTGAGAATTTCCTGGCTGCGGGAGACGACGCCCCGGCGTCTGGTGGCGCCCGCGGACCTTCGCGGGGATCCTTCCGCCGCCCT
>JBBRMO010000118.1:0-6693 GCA_038230815.1 Chthoniobacterales bacterium | reverse complement strand
CCAGACCGCGCCGATGAGCGCATGGAACATGTCCGACTGAGTGTCCCAAACGTCGCCCTGGGTGCCGAGAAAATCATTCGCAGCGCCGCCGAGGGCGAGAGCGGTCCACCATTCGATCAATTCATAGAATGCGCTGATCCCAAGGCAAATCGATATGACCAGGAACGGGAGCCAATTCTTCCGGGTGAGAACGTTGAGCCGAAGGATGACTTCACGCGCGATGATTGCCGGAACAAATCCCTGCATCAAATGGCCGAGCCGGTCGTAGTTGTTGCGCTGCCAGGCGAAGAGGGGCCGAAGCCAGTCGAAGAGCGGCACCCGCGCATAGGTGTAATGGCCGCCGACGCAGAGCACGCAAATGTGCATCGCGATCAGGGTATAGCACAAGGTGGTGAGGCGGAACCGGCGATAAGTCGCCAGCAGAAGGGCGAGTCCGGCCAGCCCCGGTGTTACTTCGAGCCACCAGGTGAAACGGTCATACGGACGCCACGCCGACCAAAGAATGACGACGGCGACGGCGGCCAGAAGGGCGAAGTGCGAGCGGGTGACGTTCTTCATGTCCAGGCTCCCGGCTTTCGGGTGAGTTCCACGGCGAGATTGATCGCGGCAATCATGCTGTCGGGCCGGGCGATATTTTTTCCAGCGATCTCAAAGGCCGTGCCGTGGTCGGGACTCGTGCGGGGAAAGGGCAGACCGAGCGTGACATTTACCCCTTCGTGAAAGGCATGAAGCTTCAGCGGGATCAGGCCCTGGTCGTGATACATGCAGAGAACGCCGTCCCAGTCGCCGTTTACCGCGTGATAAAAAATGGTATCCGGAGAAAATGGACCGCGAAAGATTGCGGATTTCGACTGTCGGATGACCGATTGCAATTCCTGCACGGCCGGCGCGATTTGCTCGGCTTCCTCACAACCGAGCGCGCCGGATTCGCCGGCATGCGGGTTCAGACCGGCGACGGCAATGCGCGGTTCGTTGATTCCACGGCGCCGAAGAAAGTCTTCCAGGAGCAGGCCGACGCGAACGATTTCGCCGGTTCTCAGCATCCCGGGAACATCGCCCAGGGGCACGTGAGCGGTGACGAGCGCCACGGTCAGCTTTCCGCCGGTCAATAGCATCGCGAAGTTTTCGCGGCCGCAGCGTTCTGCGAAGAATTCAGTTTGGCCAGGGAAATTGAAGCCGATCTCGTAGAGGCGGGCTTTGTGAATCGGGGCCGTCACGACCGCGTCAATTTCACCGCGCAGGGCGAGTTGGGCCGAATGCTCGAGAGCATCCCAGGCGGCGCGGGCGGTTTCGGTGCTCGGTTCGCCGGCTGAGCAGTCGATTGTCGGGCCGATGATCGAGTATTGGGCTTCCGCCGGCAGGCGGCCAGAGGAGAGAGCGGCGCGGACAATCTCAGGCCCGATGCCGGCCTGGTCGCCAAGAGTGATGCCGACGCGACAACCCATCGCGCATTGTCACCAGGGGCACGGGGGGCTGCAAGGTGGATTGCGTCGCTTAGGCCGGAGCGTTCCCGGAGGGCAGGATCTTTGGTAGGGCTAGACTCGGACGAGCCGCAGGGATTAGAAGAATGTTGGTTTCGGCTCGACGGAGTCTCGCCCGGCCGAGTTAGAGAAGCGAAGCGACAGAACTAAAACTTCTGGATGAAAGCTTTTTGCCGGAGACCAGCGAGCCAGGTCTCCTGTTGCCGCTGGTTTTCTTCCTGGATCAATTTTTTCTCAATCTCCGGCCGCAGCTTGGCAAACGAAGGAGTGTCGCCCCCGCGTTTTTCTTCCACCTTCATGATATAAAAATTGGTTCCCAGCTCGATGACGTGACTCACCCGGCCCGCCGGCAAGTTGAAAGCGACTTTCTCCAGCGGCGGCGCCAGCGTTTTGCGCTCGACCCAACCCCAGTCGCCCCCGGCATCCCGCGTCGCATCCTCCGAATACATCTGGGCCATGCGATCGAACGGCGCGCCATCGGCGAGTTTCCCGAGAATTTCCTCGGCGATCGCCTTTTGCGCAGCCGTGTTCCCTTCCGCCGCGCGGGTTGGAATCATGATGAGCCGCAATTTGACCTGCTCTTTCGAGGTAAATTCCGACCTGTGTTTCTGATAATATTCCGTCACTTTTGTCGGCGAAATCATCGTGATTGGTTTCACATTCTTGCTCCGCATGGCCGCGACAATGATTTTCTCCAGCTCCAGCTTCTTGAACTCGGTGAGCGAATAATTCTGAGCCTGCAACGTTTTGATGAAGGTGTTGCGATCGCCGCCGAAATCGTCCCGAATAATATCGTTGACCCGCTCATCCACAAAATGCTCGGGGAGTTCGTATTTTTCCTTATGGAAAGACTGGACGATGAGCTGTCGATCAATCAGATCCTGAAGGGCGGCACTGCGGGCCACCTGGATCTGCTTGTCCAGTTCATCGCCGTGATACTGCGACCGGAGCAACCGCTCCCGAGGTCCCGAAAGTCCTCGAACCTGAGAGTAGGTAATGATGTCGCCATTCACGATGGCAGCGATGCCGTCGATGATCCGCGGTTCCTCCGCGAGGGCACCCTGGCAAAGCGGCGAAGCCACGAGGATTGTCCCGGCCAAAACTGCCGCCAATAAAGGTCGAATCATGGGATCTAAAGTTTCCTGATTAATTCCAAAACTTCCGCGAGTTGACGCTCGATTCCATCCGTACTTATGCGAGGGAATTTGCCTCCCACAAGTATAAAATCCCCGTGCCGGGTGAGCATTAATTTCGACTCGCGGACCTCGACTCGGCTGAGGCCGGCCCGGGCAGCGGAAAGCTTGATTTCGGTGAAAAGCAGCAGGTTGTCAACCGCTACCGGGAACTTCCCATAGCGGTCGCGCCACTCCTTGCGCAAATGGTCCAGCTGTTCGCGGATATTCACTTCGGCCAGATGGCGGTAAGCCTGGATGCGCAAGGCCGGGTCGGAGACGTAGCTCGTGGGAATGAAAGCCGGGACCCGGGTTTCCGGGCCGACTTTGACGAACTCGGCCTCGTTCGTCGCGACGAAATCGAGCCGGACCTCCACCTCGAGCCGCATCCGGGCTTTTTCACCCTTTAACTGCGCGACCGACTGTTTGAGGAGCTGGCAGTAGAGATCGAACCCGACCGCGACAATGTGCCCACTTTGCGCGGTCCCGAGGATGCTGCCCGCTCCGCGAATCTCGAGATCGCGCATCGCAATCCGAAACCCGGCGCCGAGCGAACTGTACTGTTTGATGGCGTTGATGCGTTTGCGCGCCGCGCCCACCGTCATCATTTCACGCGGCAGCATGAGATACGCGTAAGCCTTGTGCTCGGCCCGGCCGACGCGTCCGCGCAGCTGGTAAAGGTCGGCGAGGCCAAACCGGTCGGCCCGGTCGATAACGATCGTGTTCGCGTTCGGAATATCGAGACCGCTCTCGATAATCGTCGTGCAAACGAGCACGTCGATTTTTCCCGCGACGAAACGCGCCATGACGGATTCGAGTTCGTCCGCATCCATTTGGCCGTGGCCGAATTCGACGCGGGCCCGGGGACAAAGGTCGGCGATCTTGTCGCGCATTTTCTCGATCGATTGAACGCGATTATGCAGGAAATAAACCTGGCCCTGCCGGTCGAGCTCGCGATTGAGCGCATCGCGGATGATGCGCTCGTCATAACCGCAAACGATGGTCTCGACGGGAAGTCGATTGAGCGGGGGCGTCTCAATGGTCGACATGTCTTTGACGCCCACAAGGGAAAGGTAAAGCGTGCGCGGGATCGGCGTCGCCGAAAGAGTAAGAACGTCCACGAGCTTGAAAAGCTCCTTGAACTTCTCCTTGTGCAGGACACCGAAGCGCTGCTCTTCGTCGATTACCACCAGCCCGAGGTCTTTGAAGACGACGTCGCCGGAGATAAGCCGGTGGGTGCCGATAACGATGTCGACGCCGCCCTCGCGCAAGAGCTGAAGCACTTTGCGCTGCTCGCCCTGGGAGCGGAAGCGGCTGAGCATTTCGACCCGCACGGGATAATCGAGCATTCGTTGCCGGAAAGTTTCAAAATGCTGCTGGGCCAGGACTGTCGTCGGCGCGAGAACCACGACCTGTTTCCCCTCCATCACTGCCTTGAACGCGGCCCGGATTGCGACTTCAGTTTTGCCGAAACCCACATCCCCGCAGATCAGACGATCCATCGACCGCGCCCGTTCCATATCGTTTTTCGTCGCCGCGATCGCGGTGAGCTGGTCCGGCGTCTCGCGGAACGGAAACGAGTGCTCGAATTCGCGCTGCCACTTTGTGTCCGGGCCGAAGGCATGGCCGAGTTGGGTCTCGCGCTCGGCCTGGACGGCGAGCATCTTGCCGGCGTAATCGAAGATGGAAGCGGCCGCGTTCTTTTTCGCGCGCGCCCATTTTGCATCGGCGAGAGAACTGAGGGCCGGTGATTTTTTCCCGACGCCAACGTAGCGCGAGACGAGCCAGGCCTGCTCGAGTGGCACGTAAAGGCGGGAATCATTCGCGAACTCCAGCGCCAGCGCCTCCTGCATCTCTCCGGCGGGCGAGGGGACACGAGTCAGTTGCAGGAAACGGCCCACGCCGTGTTCGAGATGGACGACGAAATCCCCTTCGTTCAGCTCACTGAAGTCAATCTGGACGCGGTTGCGGCCCAGTCGTTCGGCTCGTTGGAGGCGGCGGCGGCCGTGCGTGGTATAGCGGCCGAAGAGTTCGGCCCCGGAAAGGACGACGAGCTGGCCATCGGGAAAGACGAAACCGCGTGGGAGTGTCCCTTCGAGCAGATCGATGCCGGAGATCGCCTCGCCCATGATCTCGCGGAATCGCTCGATTTCGCCTTCGGTCTGAAAATAAATCACGATCCGGAACCGGGCGGCGCGCCAATCGCGGAGACGCGCGGTGAACTGGGAGCGTTTCGCCTCGACCAGCATGAAATCGCCGACCGCGAAATCGCCGATGTCGCATTCATCGAAGGCGCCACCAAAATCCTCCGGCTCACTTCCGCCCAGCCAGCCTTCGCCGATTAGGATCCGCCCGTCGCGGTTTTCATCCTCCGGGTCAATCTCGATTTGCAAATGTCCGGGAGCCAGGTAATCGCGCACCGTGGCGGCCTGATTTTCCGTCGCCTCGAGCAGGATCTCGATGCTTTGCAGGTTGCGCACGGAAGTCTGGGTGTCGACGTCGAATTCGCGGAGTGATTCGATGTCGTCACCGAAATATTCGATTCGGAATGGCCGAGGCGCGTGCCAGGAAAACAGGTCGAGAATGCCGCCGCGAACCGCAAACTGCCCGCGGGTGGTGACCTGGGCAATGCGTTCGTAGCCGGCTGCGACCAGCGATTCCATCGTTCGTTCAAGCGGCTGCGGTTTACCGCGACGCAACACCAGCACGGCGGCGTTGAGGGCTGCGGGTTCCGGCGCGGGCTGATTCAGCGCCGCGCGGGTGGCGACCACGAGATGGGGGCCTTTCTCGCGCTGAACGCGATTTAGCAGGGCAAGCCGTTCTGCGGCGAGTTCCGGATCGGGCAGAACATTTTCGACAGCCGCGAATTCCGCTTCGGGAAGAAAGAGCGCGGCCGGCTCCCAGTTGAGCAGGCTTTCGTAAAGCATTTCCTGGGAGCGAACGTTTGGGCACAAAACCCAGATCGTTTTCGGGATTTTCCGGCGGAGCGCTGCCACGAGGAAAGCGTGCGCCGGTTCGGCGACGTGGGAAAAGGCGACCGGGCGGACCTCTTCTGTGATCTCGCGCAATTTCTGCGAGATCGGTTCTGCGCGGGCAGCGATGGAAAGAAGGTGATCGGCCGACGATTCTTCCACCGCCAATCTTTCGCCGGATCGCGGCGAACTTCAAACGACACCGAGTAAGTTTGCGGTAGGATGGCAGCTACATCCGGCGCCCGACGGCCTCCGCGACCGCGCGGAGCCGCGGAACCAGATCGGCGAAGACCTCTGGGAGGATGGCCTGATCGCCATCGCTTTTGGCAAATTGCGGAGAATCGTGGACTTCGATCATCACCGCGTCGGCCCCGGCCGCGACGGCGGCGAGTGCCATTTGCGGAACGTAATCGCGCAGGCCGATGCCGTGAGTTGGATCGACCACGACGGGCAAATGCGTTTTCGATTTCAATAACGGAACGGCATTCAGGTCGAGCGTGTAACGCGTCGCATCTTCGAACGTGCGAATACCGCGCTCACAGAGGAGCACGTTCATGTTGCCCTCACTTAAGATGTATTCCGCGCTCATGATCAAATCGCTGATTCGGGCGCTGTAGCCACGTTTGAGCAGCACCGGGAGATGGCTGCGCCCGACTTCTTTCAGGAGCGAGAAATTCTGCATGTTGCGCGTCCCGATCTGCAGGCAATCGGCGTATTTCTCGACCATGGCGAGGTCGCGCGCGTCCATGATTTCGGTGATGACGGGCAGCCCGGTTTCCCGACGCGCTTCCGCCAGGAAACGGAGTCCATCTTCACGCAGACCCTGGAAACTGTAAGGAGAGGTTCGGGGTTTGAAGGCCCCACCGCGGAGGATGTCCGCGCCCGAATCCCGGACGATCCGCGCGATCGAGGAGATCTGTTCCTGGCTTTCGACCGAACAAGGCCCGCAAATCAGGGCCACATTTTCATCCCCCCCGATTTTCACGCCGCCAATCGTCACCGGCGACGCGGCGCCCCGAAACTCATACGAAGCCAGCTTGTAGGGCTTCTCGATCGGCACGATGGCTT
>JBBRMO010000117.1:0-6721 GCA_038230815.1 Chthoniobacterales bacterium | reverse complement strand
ATCGACACGCGCCGGCACAAGGCTACGCGAGCCGGCACCGCCTTGAATCTGACGGCGAAGGAATTTCTCCTGCTCGCGCATCTGGTTCGTTCCGCCGGCCAGACCGTCTCTCGCGCGGAGATCGCGACCCAGGTTTGGGATATTAACTTCGCCACCAACACCAACGTCGTCGATGTCATGGTGCGGCGGTTGCGGGCCAAAGTGGACGATCCGTTCCAGCCGAAGCTGATCCAGACCGTCCGCGGCTCGGGTTATGTCCTCAAAGCCGGCTGAACCGCGCTCAATCGCGTCGCAGTTGGTGCTGCTCTTCACGCTCGCCTCGGCCTGTCTCCTTACCTGTGGTTTGGGCGCGCTTTACTGGATCGTGGTGCGCCATGCCTTTGAAGAGGACAATGAAGTGCTCTTTGACAAAGTAGCCGCCGTCCGGGCGGATTTGAGTGCTCCGGGGGGCGTTAAAATCCTGACCGAGGAACTGACCAACGTGCGCGCTGGCAATCGCGCGGCGTATTGGGTCCGGATCCTTGGAGCAACCGACCGCACTTTGGCGGAGACCCCAGGAATGACCTCACTTTTGCCGCTCACGGTTTTTCCGGCGACATCTCAAAAAACCACCTCCCAGGAGTCCGACGATTTCCGCACCGGCAACCAATTATTTTCACTCGTAACAAGCGCGCACGAAGTGGCGGGAGAGCGTTACACGATCCAGGTCGCCCAGGATCGGACCGCCGATGAGCAGTTCATGAAACAATTTGCCGCGCTCCTCGCCGTCGTCCTGGCGCTCAGCGTCGCCGCGTCGGCCATCATTGCTCTTACTGTCACCGAACGTGGCCTCCGTCCGCTCGGCGAAATGACCCGGGCCTTGAAACGCGTGCGGCCGAGGCAGCTCCATCCACAGGTGAGTCCGGTCGGCTGGCCGCGCGAACTTCAGCCGCTCGCCGTTGCTTTCGACGACATGCTCCATCGCCTGGAAGATTCGTTCGTCCGGCTCTCGCAGTTCTCCGCCGACATCGCGCATGAACTTCGCACCCCGATTGGAAATATTCGCGGCGAAGCGGAAGTGGCCCTGACGCGTTCACGCTCCCCGGATGAATACCGCGAGGTGATTGAATCGACCATCGTCGAGTGCCAGCATCTCGGCCAGATCGTCGACAATCTTCTTTTCCTCGCTCGCACCGAGGCCGCCGAAGGTCATCTGCAACGGACGCTGTTCGAAGGGCGGGTCGTGATCGAGAAAATAGCCGCTTATCACGAACCGATCGCCGAGGATCAAAAACTGACGATCGCCTGCGCGGGCGAGGCGAAGTTTTCAGCCGACCAGATGCTCTTCAGTCGCGCCCTGAACAATCTGGTGGAAAATGCGGTCCATCACACGCCGGCGGGAGGATCGATCGACATCTCTGTCGTCGATCGCGGCACTCATTCCCAAGTCATGGTAAAAGATACGGGCACCGGGATTGGCGCCGAGCATTTGCCGCGCATCTTCGATCGCTTCTATCGCGCCGATTCATCCCGCAGCTCCGAGGGCGTGGGGCTGGGCCTTGCGCTGGTGAAGTCGATCATGGATTTGCACGGCGGCTCAGTAAGGGTCGAGAGCGAACCTGGAAGCGGAACGACCGTGACCCTTTCGTTCCCGCAGGCAGGTTAGAGATTTCCGATCAGGCCAGAATTTTGATCATTACAAAATTGTCAAAAAAGGCTTGCCCGCAGCGTGACGAATTTGTAATGCAGAACGATGCAAACAAGGCGCGCTCTCCGAAGCGGATTCATTACCGCGGCTTCCTCTCTCGCATTTCTCTGCTGGCTGGTCGTTACCGCACCTGCTCATGCCCAGACGGTCCAGAGCCAGCCTCTCATTGTCACCGGCGAGGAAGTCCCCAGTTCTTATGGCGCCACGCCGGACTTCTCCCGGAGCCGTTTCTCCAACCTCACTAATGCCTACGTCCTGCCGCCCGGAGCCGTCTACGCCGGGCTCGTCTATCAGGGTGACTCGCTTAAGTTCAATCGCCCCGATCACATGCTGACGCAGGAAGTCGAGATCGGTCTGCCGCACCGCTTTGGCATCGCGTTTGAAAACTCGATTGAGAATCATCGCGGAACTACCCAGGAGCGCACATTCAGCATCGAGGGCCGCTATGCGCTGGCGGATTGGAACAAGATCCCGCTTAACCCAACGTTCTTCGTGGAATACAAATTCGGTATCGGCGACATCCTCCACGACGAGGGGCCGCCGGAAATGGTGCCGCAAGGGGAAGGCCGGGCGTTTCTCGAGGAGCACATGCCGCTGCCTGATTCCGTCGAAGTCCGATTGCTCCTCGCCCAGGATTTCAGCAACAAGGTGGAATGGGCCGCCAATTTCTTTTACGAACAGGAGACCGGGGGCGACCGCGGTCGCGAAGTCGGATTTTCGCAAAGTCTCATGTTTCCCATCCTGCTTTCCAATGATCGCCTGAAAGCCGGCGCGGAAATGCAGTATACGAGCTTTACTGACTCCGGCCTCCGCGCGGAGGGAACCAAGTCTGCCAGGGTCATCATCGGGCCAACGGTGGCCTGGAAGCCTTCGAAAAATACCCGGCTCGATGTTTCGCCACTCTTCGGCGTAACCGATGACGCGCCCCACGCCTCCGTCTTTGTTGTTTTCTCCATGCTCTTCGGCGGCAGCGAATCGCAGCAAGCCGAAGCGCCGGCGTCTACCCGGAACCGGTAGGAGTTTCGGGGAGGAGGCCCGTTCCAATTTCTCCCTGAATGCCAGGGCCGCCGGCAAGGCGCCCTTTAAACATTACAAGCTGTAAAGAAAAAGCTTGATGTCTACATTACTAATCTGTAATCCAGCGCGATGCTTTCTCGCCTAGTCTCTCGCAGTTCCGCCATTTTCGTTGGCGCGGCTACCCTTGTCCTGACTTGGAACGGACCGCTTCAGGCCCAGGAGGCTGTCACCACGCAGACAATAAACGTCACCGGCGAGCCGGTCGCCACTCCGCATCCGCACGACGACACCCGGCCCAAACTCGAGCACATCATGAGGGAAGTTTCCGAGACCCAAATCACCGTCACAAAAAAAGCGACGGTGATCCCGCTCGACAAACAGCCCCCAGTCGAAAATAATAACTTGCAGGAACTCTTCACCAAGGCGCCGGGCTTGATCGTGAGTGAACAGCAAAATCCGGGGCAGTTTAACTTCACGTATCGCGGCCTCGGCAATCCGCAGGAATCCGAATACACACTGTTCCTCCAGGATGGTTTGCCGCTCATGAGCGACTGGATCGGATTTCCTACGCTCTATTACCTGCCTGTTCCTCAGACCGTAAGCGAGATTCAAGTCATCCGGGGTGGCAGCAGCCTCCTCTACGGGCCCGAACCCGCGCCGGCGGTCAATTACGTGACCAAACATCCCGCGCCCGGCACACCATGGAGTGGCTATTTCGAACAGACTGGCGGAGGCAACGGGACCTATTCGAGTTACGGTTCGGTGCAGGAAGCAAACGGTCCGGTGGAAATGCGCCTGGATGCCTATTACGGCACCTCCGAAGGACAGCGCGACAGCAGCCAATACAGCCTCTGGCAGGCCAACGGCTATTTGGGTTATCGCCCAACTTCAAATCAGATTATCGCGCTTGACGTGCATGCCAGCCGTTTCGATGGCGAAGATCCAGGCCGGCTGACTTACGCGCAATTCCTCGCGAACCCAAATCAAGCCGTCACGCCTTACAACCACAACTGGGTCGATCGCTATTCCGCTGTCCTGCGTTACGAAGCGGAATTTGGCGACGGCTGGCTCCTCCTGGCGAAAGGGTGGTTCACCCACCAGGATATCGACTCGCGCGCCGCGGGGAATGTTAACCCGGTCACGGGCGCCTTCCCTACGAACACCACCTTTGGTTACGAAGAATTCAACAACGGCGGGCTCGATCTGCGCCTGCGCAAGAAATGGGGGGACAATACCATGTTCCGTGGCAGCGCCCTCACCTTCGGCGGAGTAGTTTACCACGGCGACGCTCCGTTCCAGCGTTACACGTTGACTAACGCCAGCACCGGCCCTGGATTCCTCTACGCGCCGCGCGGCACCACTTCCTCTCTCGTCGCGCTCGATCAAAACCGCACTGCCGATTACCAGGCCTTTTTCATCGAAGACCTCATTCGCATCGGCTCATTCCACATCGTCCCCTCCTTCCGCCTCGATCACGAGAGCATCGACGTTGACGCGACGGTCGCACCTTACTTCAGGCCGGGGACTCCGTCCGATCGCAGCGCCGACAAGCTCATTCCTCTTTGGGGCATCGGCCTCGGCAACGACTTCGGGAAAGGTAACGAAACCTATCTGAGCGCCTCCTCCGGATGGCGGCCGGTCCGTTTCTTCGATGTTGCCGGTACCCGCACCGCCATCAGTCCGGGGGACACGCCGGATCCGTTCCGATCGCTCGATATCGAGCTCGGTGTGCACGGCACGCCTTTAAAAGGCTTCTGGTATGACGTCGGCCTTTTCTGGATGCAATTCGACAATCGGATCGAGACCCGCGCCGATCCGCTCGGTGGTCCCTTCGACACCCTGGCGTTCAACAGTGGCAGCAGTCGGCACCGCGGCTTCGAAGGCGAAGTTGCCTACGATTTGCTGGCGCCGTTCCAGCATGATCTCAGTTCCGTCACGGCCGATCCGAAATCCGACGCCAAGGATGGCAAGACGATCGCGAAGGAAGTGGTCGCGCCTCGCGCCCCGCTTCAGCTGATCGTCTTCAGTAACGTCCAACTGCTCGACGCCGAGTTTACGGACAGCACTCAGATTATTCCTGGCACCACGAACACGTTTGTCGGGAATGCGCCCGCCTACGCGCCGGATATTGTTTTCAAGGGTGGAATCACTTTCAAACGCGACAAGTGTTTCAACATCACGTTCTCGGCGGTTTACGTCTCCGACCAATTCTGGCAAGACTCTAATCGGGGAAGCGCCAGCATTCCTCTCCCGGAAATTCCTGCCTATGAAGTGTATAATCTGTCCGGCGAAGTCTATTTGACCAAGAATGTTCGCCTCTTTGGCGGGGTCTCTAATTTGGCGGACAAGACATACTACTCCCGCGTCTTCCCATTTGGCGGCGGCACTATCGATCCCGCCGCGGGCCGCACCGGCTACCTCGGTCTCTCAGTCGCGTTCTAATTTCTCCCAAGGTAAAAGGGCGGCGTCCCTACCCAAGACGAAAGAAATCTTCGGGCGTGTCGATATCTAGGCCGCCCCCCTCGAATGGGATGGTGGCCACCTCGTCACCGCGACCCTCAATGAGCGATTTTGCGCCTGCCTTGTCAGCGAGTGCGAGCAGCGCCGGAAAGCAGGAGCCATCGAAGAGCGCCGGCACGCCGAGGGTATTTGCGTAACGGGAAGCGACGATGGGTTTCCCAGTTTTGTCCTGTTCGGCAATGAGCGCGATAATCGTGTCCGTCTCGACCAAAGGCTGATCACAAGCCAACAGCAGCACGGCCTTCACCTCGGGACCGGCTTCGATCAAGTATTGCACGCCTCGGCGGATCGAAGTCCCGAGGCCTTGCTCCCATTCTGGATTCTCTACGATTATCGCAGCGGATCCGCGCAGTTCGTCCCGGACAGCCGCGCCCGCCGCTCCCACCACGACAACGACTGGCGCGCAGCGCGCTTCCGCCGCTGCTCGAACGGCTCGAGCCACCAGGGTTTCGCCACGAAAAGTAGCCAGTTGTTTGGGCTGGCCGAACCGCGACGATCCGCCCGCGGCCAGAATTACGGCGCCGAAGTTGCGCATTTTTCCACGGACATGGTCGCTGGCTGGCGAACGACGTTCCAGCCATGGATCGGCGCCTTCCGATCGCGCAATGATTCCCCGCTGGCTCCGGCGAAAACCGCCTGGATTTCCGAAACCAGCGCGAGCGCCAGTTCCTCTGGAGTTTCCGCACCGAGGTCGAGCCCGGCCGGCGCAAAGATGTCGGCATCGATCACGATTCCTTCGTCCAGCACGGCATTGAGCAACTGGTCGCGGCGCTGGCGCGGTCCGAGCAAACCGACGTAGGGCAGTTCGAGTTTCAATAAATGACAAAGCGCGGCAAAATCTCGCCCGTAATTGTGCGACTTCACGATCGCCGCCGTTCGGTGATCGGCGTGATCTGGAAGTTCCCCCGGCTGCTCGATTTCCACCAGGTCCCACCCTAAAATCTCGCCGAAGGCGCGCAGCGGAACGCTGTCGGGACCGTCGCCAAAAACGAGCAAGCGGATCGGCGGCTCAATTTCCTGCACGAATGCCTCGGGCGGTATCTGGGTTTCTCGTCCGACGAATCGTGTTCCGAGCGCACCCGCTCCGGTAAAAAACGTTGCTGCCCGGCATCTGCGCCGTTCTCCAAGGCTTGTCTCCAGTTCAGAAAGAAAGTCTGCTCTCAGGAGTTCAACCAAAATCTGAATGCTGCCGTTGCACCCGAATCGCAGCCGCGTGTCGAAGTCCATCAAGGAAGGCGTCCCCGTGCGCATGACTTCCATCGCACGCTGTCCCACTTCTTCCTCGAGGCACCCACCGCTCAGCGAACCAGCCGTCGCGCCGTCCGCAGCGATCAGCATTCTCGCGCCCGCCCGTCGATAGCTCGATCCTCGCGCCCGCACCAGGGTCGCCAGGGCGAGCGGCTGCTCGCGATGGAGCTTGAACAGACGAAGGATGTCGCGGGTTTCTTTCATCCGTCAGCCCTTCAACTCTTCCGGCCGGATCGGCAATCGCCGGAT
>JBBRMO010000116.1:0-6739 GCA_038230815.1 Chthoniobacterales bacterium | reverse complement strand
CGCCCTCGCCCAACCCCACCCCCAACGCGCCGTGATCCCAGTCAGTCTCTCGGCCCTGGTCACGATCTATTTGCTGGTTTTTCTTGCGGCGGTTTTTCTCCTCTGGATATTCGGAGAGTGGAACCGTCGCCGTCGTGAGCGTCGCGCTTTGCGTTACCGGCTGCGGTGCGTGATTTGCGCGTTTGAATTTGAAGATCAAACGCTCGCCCTGCTTCCGCGGTGTCCACGGTGCGGAAGTTTGAACGAACGATTTAAACCGGAACAAATTTAATTATGGGAATGTGGATCGGCCGCAATCGCAAAGCTCGTGTAACCTACGGGTTCGACGAGATCGCTCTCGTCCCCGGCCGTGTGACGATCAATCCAAACGAAGTCGACATCGCCTGGCGCCTCCCGCGCCGCGACGCCGAGCCGCTGAATTTCAAAATCCCGATCCTCGCCAGCGCAATGGACGGCGTGGTCGATGTCGTCTTCGCGATCGAGATGAGCAAACTCGGCGGACTCGCCGTTTTGAATCTCGAGGGAGTCCAGACCCGTTACAAGAATCCGAAGGAAGTTTTGCAGAAGATCGTCGAGGCCGACAAATCGGAAATTACTCATCTCCTCCAAAAAATTTACCTGGAACCGGTCCAGGAAGATTTGATCGCGGCGCGGATTCGCCAGATCAAGGACAGCGGCGCGATCGCTGCGGTTAGTTCCATTCCGCAGCGCGCAACCGAATTCGGCCGGATCGCGCAGGAGGCCGGCGCGGATGTGTTCGTGGTCCAAAGCACCGTGTCGACCGTTCGTCACATCTCCTCGGAATATAAATCGCTCGAATTGGGAAAATTCTGCCGGGAAATGCGGATCCCGGTCATTGTCGGCAACACCGTGGGCTATGATGTCACTCTCGAGATCATGGAATGCGGACCGGCCGCTGTTCTTATCGGTGTCGGGCCCGGCGCAGCGTGCACTTCCCGCGGGGTCCTCGGTCTCGGAGTGCCGCAGGTGACTGCAACCGTCGATTGCGCCGCCGCGCGCGATGCCTACTTCAAAAAAACTTCCCGCTACGTTCCGATCATCACCGACGGCGGCATGAGCAAAGGAGGCGACGTTTGCAAAGCGCTCGCCTGCGGCGCCGATGCCGTCATGGTCGGCAGCGCGTTCGCCAAGGCCTACGAAGCGCCCGGCGCCGGTTATCACTGGGGCATGGCGACACCGCATGCGAACCTGCCTCGAGGCACCCGCATCAAAGTCGGCGCGACCGGTTCGCTGAAACAAATCCTGTTCGGGCCCGCCGAAGTGGATGACGGCAGCCAGAACCTGGTCGGTGCGATCACCACCTGCATGGGCAACGTCGGCGCGCACGATATCGCCGAGTTTCAACAAACCGAGATCATCATCGCGCCTTCGATTAAGACGGAAGGCAAACTTTTCCAGACCGTCCAAAGCGTCGGCATGGGAACTCGGTGAAGAAGAAGCAGCACGTGAGGTCTGAAAAGTTTTCGAAAGCCCCGATCATGATTCTCGTCACAGGTCACTCGTCACTCGTCACTTTCTTATGAATCGCAGAGTGGTTATCACCGGATTGGGCGTCGTGACTCCCATCGGCAACGATCTCGAAACGTTCTGGCGTAATCTCCGGAGCGGCGTCAGCGGTATTGAAAAAATCCAGGCGTTCGACACCACCCTCTTCGATTGCCAGATCGCTGGTGAGGTCCGTGATTTCGATCCGAAGAATTACTTCAAGAATCCGAAGGACGTTCGCCGGACCGATCGCTACACCCATCTCGCGATGGCCGCAGCAAAAATGGCGCTGGAAGACTGCGGCGTGGACCTGGAAAAAACGAACCGCCAGCGTTTCGGCGCTATCGTGAGCAGCGGCATCGGCGGCCTGAAGACTCTCGAGGACCAGCATACGACCCTCATGGTGAAAGGTCCGAGCCGCGTCTCCGCTTTCACCATTCCCATGCTGATCAGCAATATGGCGAGCGGGCTTATCTCGATGGAGTACGGATTGCAGGGACCGAATCTTTGCATCGTCACCGCCTGTGCCACCTCGAACAACGCCATCGGGGAATCGTGGCGCATCATCAAATTCGGCGACGCGGATATGTTTGTCGCGGGCGGCTCGGAAGCGTCAATCGTCGCGATCGGCCTCGCCGGCTTTTCCTCCATGAAAGCTCTCAGTACGCGGAACGATGACCCGCAGCGCGCCTCGCGCCCGTTCGACCGGGATCGCGATGGCTTCGTCATGGGAGAGGGCGCCGGAATTGTCATCGTCGAAGAACTCGAGCACGCGAAAGCAAGAGGCGCGAAAATCTATTGCGAACTGACCGGCTACGGGGTGTCGGCTGATGCGTATCACATGACGGCGCCACCGGAGACAGGCGAAGGCGCCGCCCGCGCCATGCAGATCGCGCTCGATCATGCGAGGACGCGCCCCGACCAGGTTGATTACGTGAATGCCCACGCCACTTCGACTGGCCTTGGCGACATCGCCGAGACGCGCGCCCTGAAGACTGTGTTTGGCGAACACGCGAAGAAAGTTTCAATCAGTGCCACAAAATCCATGACCGGCCATTTGTTGGGCGGGGCGGGCGCCGTTGAAATGGCGGCCTGCGCCCTGGCGATCCGTGATTCAGTCATTCCGCCAACGATCAACCTCGAGAATCCCGACGAGCAATGCGATCTCGATTACACGCCTCAGGTCGCGAAAGAAAAAAAGGTTCGCATCGTCCTCAACAATTCCTTCGGCTTCGGCGGCCACAACGCCACCCTCGTGGCCGCTGAGTTTAAGGGGTAATTGTTGCAGCCGGGATCGCTGATCCCGGTCGACGAGATTCGGCCACCTGGAATCCCGACCGGGATCATCGATCCCGGCTACAAACTCTACTTATCCGCGAACACGGGCGTGGCCGTAATGTCGGACGCATCGAAGGAGAAACCGTGGCCGCCCGTTTGCAGCGCCTTCAAGAGAGCTCCCACATTTTGCGCGGCGCTGGCGGAGTAAAACCGCACCAGGCCTACCGTCGTCTTGCGTCCAAACACCGTGATCATGATCGTGTCGTCATCGACCGAGTTCATGAAAATGTGGTGGCCGTTTCCCTGATGATAGAGCGCGTTAAATTCGATCTCACCAATCCGCCGCGCTAATTCTTTCGTGGCCGCAAACGACCCGGCCGCGAGCGCGGCAATAATCGTCACGTCCATCACCGTCATGTCGCCAAACTGCGAGATCACATTGCCGCCGCGATCGATCACGACCGTGAGCTCGGCCTCGGCCTTCTCCAGAAAATCTCCCAGAACGCCGTCGAGATTCGCCACATCCTCAATTGTTAAACAAGGGATCGCGTTCATACCGGGGCCCCTTCTTTTTTCGGGAGGGGCGACTCCATCGGTATCGCCACCGGCGGTGGCGCGTTTTTGGGCACGTCACTCTGCTTGCTGAATTTGTGGAGCAGGATCTGCGACACCGCATTGAGCGAGGCGAAGACATTCTGACCAGTGCTCGAGACGACCTCAAAACTCTGCACCCGCTTCTTTCGATTGTTCAGGACGTATTCGAGATAATTAACCGGCGCAACGTTCTCGAGATCCCGCTTGTTGTATTGCACCACATAGGGAATTTCGTCGATCGAGATGTTCTGCTTCGCCAGATTGTCCTCGAGATTCTTAAAGCTCTCGACGTTCTCCTCCATCTTCTCCCACTGCGAATCGGCCACGAAAATGACGCCGTCCACGCTCCGCAGGACCAGTTGCCGGGTGGCGTTGTAAATTACCTGACCGGGGACGGTGTAGAGCTGGAATTTCGTCACGAACCCTTTAATGACGACAGCATTCAACGGCAGGAAATCGAAGAAGAGCGTCCGGTCCGCTGCGGTCGCGAGCGAAACGAGATCGCCGCGGTTCTCGGGGTTAATCCGTTTATGGATGTAGCCGAGGTTCGTCGTTTTTCCACAGAGCGCCGGCCCGTAATAAACGATTTTAAACTGAATCTCGCGGCTCGCGTAATTGATGATCGACATTGGAAAAGCCTCAGACTGGGTGAGAATATTTTCGGGACAACTCGTGCACAACCCGGGAAAGCTTGTCCCGCGTCTCACCCGGCAGATCGAGATCGGCATGGAGCGCCGCGAGGCAAAGATTCTCGTGCGTGAAAAAAGTGACAGCCCCTTTCACACAGGAAAGGGTCATTCCCCGGAGCAGGCCGAGCTTTGTATCGACGAGGTGATTTTCGATCCGCTGCATCAACGACGGTGCCATTGCGCAGATGCCGTCGGTATCAAGTTCGGCCGGCAGACTTCCCGCGAGACCGAGGCCGTCGGCGAACAGGATCGAGCATGACTTCACGCCCGCCATCTTATTAACCAGGCCGACGACACCTTTCGCGTCGAGTTTCTCGTCGGTGTCGAGCGCCACCTGGAGCGGCGTGCGCAACGGACGATCGGACGCCCTCTCTGGTTCTGCTTCAGATCCTGCAGGGGCAGCCGTGTCGGCTGCATTGTCAGACGTTGCAGGCGACACGCCTGCCGCTTCAATATTCGTTTCCGGATCTTCGACGACCGGCTCCACCGCAACCGGCTTCGCCACCGGCGTTGCCGGAACATTAAAGCGCTTCGCATCTTCCTCCGCCTTCGCCGAAAACGGCGTCGCAAAACTTGACCCGGCCTCCTGCTCCACCTGATCGTCCCGCATCCGCAATGACGTCGTTGGTAAATTTTTCAGGACTTCCTGCAACGGCAACGCGACGTCCATTGCGTCCGGGCCGGCCTGAAACAACCCGCGAAAACTGACCGGCAGACTCACTTCGAAAACTTTTGCGGTGACGCTGATGCGGCCCGTCGCGAGCTGCGGTTCGATCAGCGAAAATAGCAGCTCGAGACGAACGTCCGGCGGCACGCAGCCCGGATCGCTGGTGAGTTGCATCGGCGGCAGACTCTTCAGGATCGGCAGAAGCGGGAGGGAGATCTTCACCTCTGCGACCCGCGCCGTTTCGCTTTGGAACGCGCCTCCCTCCGAAGCGGCAACGTTGGCCGGCGCTTCGCTCGAGGTCGCGAGGCTTTCCTTCGTCAACCATGGGTCGGCTTTGGCCCGCGCTTCCTCTGCCGGCACGGGCATTTTGAACGGAATTCGCACGGGTGCCGGCGCGGTCGGGGTCGCAATCGACATTGCACCCGGATTCGCGGTTGTAGCCGGGATCGCTGATCCCGGCCCGGATTTCACGCCGTCGACTAAACCGGGATCAGCAATCGAACCTGGCACGGGCATGAACGGCGATGGTAAATTCGGAACGGACGGCCCGCTTGAGGCTGGAACACTCTCAGGTGCGGGACCGTCCGTTCCATTCGGTGAAAGTTTGAAAGGAATACGCGTTGTTGATTGCGGTGCGCTGCCGTTCGTCGGTTGCGGGGGCGCCTTCCGCAGGCTGGGATCGGCGAGCGGTTCCGGTTCGGCGGCAGCGAAGGCCGCCGCGGTCGGCGGTTGGATACGCACGTTTGGAAAGTCGCCGGGATGCATTTCCAGCGGCTCCATCGTCGTCCCAAATTCCGAGCTGTCCTCGACCGCCACTTTTAGAAACGGCGTCTCGACCTGCGGAACGACGAGGTGTTGTTCCTGATCGCCGCGCACGTGCAGCGCGGCGAACTGCTCGAGCACTTTCTTGAAAGGAAGGTTCAGCTGCGAACCATCCGACGAATCCACTTCCCGTAGAAAAATTTCCGGCACCTGCTGGTAAACCGTCTCGAGCGAGACCGTCGGTTTGCCGCTCGCCATTCCTCTTTCTACTTCCGACGCCTTGAGCAGAATGCGCCGAGTCGTATCGATACTTTCGATGGGCTTGACGTAACCGGGAGGCATCTCCGCCACCACGTCGCCGAGTTCGAGCGAAATCACCCGCTCGACGGTCGGTTCGAGGGCCAGCGCGACGGCGGGCGGCAAATCACGTGCGCTCTTGGCCGGAGAGGGAGCCGAAAACGAGATCGTGCGCGGCGCTCCCGGAGCCGGCGCCACCGCGGTCGCTACCGGCATTTGGCCGCCCAGCGCCGTCGAACGCGCGGCCATTTCAAATGGATCCTGCGGCGGAAGGGTCCGGATCGCATTCGGCATTACAGTCTTGCTGAAGCGGTCGCTGCTCGATTTCTCGAGCGGCGGCAATATGGGCTTGGCCGGGGCGGCCGCGCGCTCTTTCACCGCGGCGCCATTGGCCTTGCCCTTCTTAAAATAACTGAGAAACGGGATGGTCATCGCTTTGGGCTAATGGTCCTCCGCCGTGACGCGCCAGATTTCCTCCAGCGTCGTGATTCCCTCGAGAGCCTTGTCGATGCCCACCATCCGCAGCGTTCGCATGCCTTCGCTGATCGCCTGGTTTTTGACCACAGCCGCGGAGGCGCGCTTGATGATGAGCCGGCGAATCGCCTCGCTCACCGGCAACGCTTCGATGATCGCCACCCGGCCGAGATAACCGCGCCCTTTGCACCGGTCGCAACCGCTTCCATGATAGAAGACCGCGCCTTCCGGCATCTCCATCCCGAGCCGCCCCAGCATCTCTGGCTCCGGGATAAATTCTTCGCGGCAATTCGAGCAAATTCGCCGGACGAGTCGTTGCGCGCAGGCCATGATGACCGAACTCGAGATCAGGAACGGCTCGATCCCCATGTCGTCGAGACGCGTAATCGCGCCCGCCGCATCGTTCGTGTGGAGCGTGCTCAACACCTGGTGACCCGTCAACGCCGCTTTCACCGCGATGTCCGCGGTTTCG
>JBBRMO010000115.1:0-6872 GCA_038230815.1 Chthoniobacterales bacterium | reverse complement strand
GTTCTTCGCGGGCGAGCACACCAGCGCCGACTTCAACGGCTACATGGAGGGCGCCGCCGAAAGCGGCGAGCGCGCCGCGAAAGAAGTGCTGGCGAAGATCGGGCGACGAGGGTGATTCGACTTCAAGGAGCGGCGGTTTATAAACCGTCGCTCCTTGTTAGTACGTCTCGACCGGTGACCGTTTCCCGTCCTCGGGGCTGCGTTTTGCGGCTTCTTCTTCACCCAGCACCGCCACCCGCAAATCCAAAATCTAGCGATCGATTTCTTGGAATCGCGCCTCGGAGAACTCGTCTGGCGCGGTCAATTTCTTCTTGGTGCGCCCCACGTTTTCGAGCGCTCGATCGATTTGCGCCCGCGGGAGCTGGCCGAGAATTGAATGAACTTCGCCAATCGACGCGACTCGATGACAAATCATCACCCAATCGTTCCCGGCCTCGATCGCAAATCGAATCGTATCTTCCAATCCGTATTCATTCAGGATTGCCCCCATATCGAGGTCGTCGGTCATAATCAGCCCGTGATATTGAAATTCTTCCCGCAACATTTGGCCGACGATCGCGTGCGAAAGTGAAGCGGGGCGTTTCTGGGCGTTGAAAGCCGGATACCATCCGTGGCAAATCATCATGGTGTCGACTGTGTCGATGAAACGGCGAAACACCGCCAGCTCTTCGCGATCCAACTCGGCCCGGGAACGTTCGATTTTAGGCAGATCATGATGCGCGTCCACTCTCGCGGCCGAGTACCCCGGGAAATGTTTGCCGCAACTGAGAATCCCCTCGCCGCGCAGGCCGTCGTTGAACGCGCCCGCGAGGCGAGCCACCTGTTCGACGCTCTTTCCGTAGCAACGCCCCCGGAGCGAATTGTCCGCATCGTCATCGAAGGAAATGTCGAGGACCGGACAGAGATCGAGGTTGAAACCGAAAAGACGCAGAAGCCGGCCCGTGATCTCGCCGTGGCGCCTGACGAGGGAAACGTCATCGCGGTCCCCCAGCTGTTGCGCGTTCGGTGGCTCGTTCCCAATCAGGCGCAGTCGCGAAACGCGGCCGCCTTCCTGGTCGATCGTGATGATCGGCTCGACCTCACAGATATCGCGCAGGTCGTCGATCAACTTCCGAAGTTGTGCCGCGCTCTGGATATTTCGGCCGAAGAGAATAAATCCACCAGGCTGGACGCGGCGAAACAACGCCGCCGATTCCGGATCGAGTTCGTACCCGGGAACTCCCGTTAGGATTAATTGCCCCAGTGAATCGCTTTTCATCGAGCTTACTTTACTTTTCGTGTCGAACTGCGAAACAAGATTTAGTGCGTTTCTCTGCAATCGTCATCCCGAGCGCAGCCGAGGGATCCCGTTACCCGCCGTTGGACAATGACTCGGGATTGAAAGCCCGGCCGCGCCCGTTCTGCCGCCTGGGTTTCGGCTTCGAATCCGCTTCGGTCCGCTCAGAATGACATCAAAAAGAATCGGAATTTTCGGCGGGACTTTCGACCCGATCCATTGCGGGCATCTCATCCTCGCCCGCGATGCCATCGAGCAGCTCGGTCTCGATGGTGTCATTTTTATTCCGGCCGCGATTTCACCGCATAAACTCGAGCGGAAGCCGACGTCGCCGGACGTTCGTCTGGAGATGTTGCGGACGGCGATCGAAGGCGAGCCGCGTCTTTGCCTGGATGCCATGGAACTGGAGCGTTCCACGCCCTCCTATACTGTAGACACGATTGAAGCCTTTAAGGCGCGCGAGCCCGAGACCGGGTTCGTTTGCCTGGTCGGCGAAGACAACGTCGCGCGGCTTTCGACCTGGCACCGCTTTGATGAGCTTTCCAGGATGGTTCAGTTCGCCGTCCTGGATCGCAGCGGTTTGCAGACTGCTCATCCTTATCCCGTCGTCCGCCGCCACCTCGACATTTCCGCGACCGAAATCAGAAACAGGGTTGCCAGAGGGCAATCCATTCGTTATCTCGTACCGCCCGCGGTCGAGAAAATCATCCGCGAACGCCAGTTATACCGGGAGTCTTAGAATCACCGCCGAAAATCTAGCCAAAAGCTGCGCCCATCTCGCGGCAAACAAGAAGGCAGAGGACATCGTTGTTCTCAATCTCCAGGGCATCTCGAGCTTCACCGATTTCTTCGTGATCTGCTCGGGGACCTCCGAGCCGCACCTCAAAGCGATCGCGGGTGAAATCGAGAACGGGCTCAACAAAGATCACAATATACGGGCGGTTTCCGTGGATGGTTTCCCTGCGAGCAACTGGATCGTGCTCGATTACATGCAGGTCATCGTGCACGTGTTCCGACAGGAAAAACGCGAGTTCTACAGCCTCGAGGATCTCTGGGGAGATGCGCCTCGGGTGGCTTGGGAGGAGTGATTAGAGAGCGAAAGCGCTGAAGACGCGCTTCAACACGCCGGTTCGCTCAATACTATGCCATTCGCTTCTGCAATGAATTGCGCTTTCAGCGCCAGGCTTTTTGGAACTACGAACACGCTGGGGCGTTGCCCCAGGCTTACATGAAGGCGCGCCTTTAGCGCTAAGAGCGAAATCTCTTGCGAGATGAGGGCAATGTCGCAAGAACACGCGGCGTTGCCCCGTGCTAATATGAAGGCGCGCCTTTAGCGCTAAGAGCGAAATCTCTTGCGAGATGAGGGCAATGTCGCAAGAACACGCGGCGCTTCCCCAGGCTAATATCATGGCGCGCCATTAGCGCTAAGCACAATCTCTTGCGAGATGAGGGCAATGTCGCAAGAACACGCGGCGCTGCCCCGTGCTAATATGAAGGCTCGCCTTTAGCGTTAAGAGCGAGATCTCTTGCGCGAGATGAGGGCAATGTCGCAAGAACACGCGGCGTTGCCCCGTGCAAATATGAAGGCCCGCCTTTAGCGCTAAGCACAATCTCTTGCGAGATGAGGGCAATGTCGCAAGAACACGCGGCGCTGCCCCAGGCTAACATGAAGGTCCGCCTTTAGCGCTAAGAGCGAGATCTCTTGCGAGATGAGGGCAATGTCGCAGAACACGCGGCGCTGCCCCAGGCTAACATGAAGGTCCGCCTTTAGCGCTAAGAGCGAAATCTCTTGCGAGAAAATGTCGCAAGAACACGCGGCGTTGCCCCGTGCTAATATGAAGGCCCGCCTTCAGCGCGAAGCACAATCTCTTGCGAGATAAGGGCAAATGTCGCAAGAACACCGTGGGGCGTTGCCCAGGCTAACATGAAAGCGCGCCCTTAACGCCAGACCCTACCCTTTCGGATTGAGGGCAAATGTCGCTAAATTATTTTGGCTTCGCGGACGCCGAGGGCGACGGCTTGGCGGGCGCCGTGGGAGCCACAGAGACCGCGGGAGAAGTCTTCGCGGCAGGAGTCGTCGATGCTCCGGGAGCGGCCGCACCAGGTGCCACCGTCGCGACTGGTTCGGGCGGCTTGATGCTCAATAGTTCCACTTCAAAAATGAGAGTCGCGTTGGGGCCAATGAGCTGGCCAGCGCCTCGCTCGCCGTATGCGAGCGCTGCCGGAATGACGAGCTGGAATTTTGCGCCCGGCTTCATCAGCTGCAGCGCCTCGGTCCAGCCTTTGATGACGCGATTGACCGGGAAACTCGCCGGCTCGTTTCGCTTATAGGAACTGTCGAATTCGGTGCCGTCAATCAAAGTCCCGCGATAGTTGGTCACGACGGTGTCCGTTTCCTTCGGCGGCGTCCCAGAACCTTCCTTCAACACTTTGTATTGCAATCCACTGGCCGTCGTCTTTACGCCGTCTTTCTTTTTGTTTTCGGTTAGGAATTTTTCCCCTTCCGCCGCGTTCTTCGTCCCCGCTTCCTTGCTGGCCGCGACCTGTTTTTCCATCATTTCCTTCTGGAACGCCTGCAGGGTTTTCTCCCGTTCTTCCTTACTTAAAGCCGCTTCCTTCCCGGAAAGCGCTTCTTTCAGGCCGCTAAAGAGAGCGTCGGCGTTCAGGTCGACATTTTGTTTCTTGAAAGTCTCCCCGATATCGTAGCCAATACTGTAGCTGGCCTTGTCTTTTTGATCCTTGAGTTGTGGTTTATCCTCCGCCAAACCGATCGAAGCAACACAAGCGGCGCTAAGGCAAATAATGAGACGTTTCATAAGAAAAATAAGGCCGGGCGCGGTTGGGATGTTGAATCTGAGCGCCGCGAGAACTGCCATGCTAGAGAAGAAAACTCCCTCGTCAAGCCGTTCAGGCGCAGCCCCGGCAACTCGGCTGGCTCTCGGGCTGACTCTGGTGCTGGTCGCGATGGCCGGGAGCGCGCGCGCCGCAATCAATCTGACCCCGGCCGAGACGCGCAAAATCGGAAACCGGATCTGGCAGAATGAGTGCGGCGGGACCGTGGCCGGGCTTACCTCCTGGAATGCCGGCGAAAACTTCGCGTCGCTCGGAATCGGTCACTTCATCTGGTACCCGAAAGAGGTGCGCGGGCCGTTCGACGAAAGTTTTCCCAAGTTCGTTGAGTTCGCGAGCGAGCGGGGAGTGAAGCTGCCCGCGGTCTTGTCCCCACCCGACGGTTGTCCCTGGAAGACTCGCGCCGAATTTGCTCACGCCGCGCAAAGCCCGCCGATGAAAGAACTGCGCGCCTTCCTCGCCCGCACCATCGATCTCCAGGCGGAATTTCTGGTTCACCGGCTGCGCGAGGCGCTGCCTAAAATGCTTGCGGACGCCGGGAGCGGCAATCGCGCGCAGGTCCAGCAACGGTTCGATCGCGTCGCGAGCACAGCGAATGGCTGCTACGCCCTCGTCGATTATGTGAACTTCAAAGGCGAAGGTGTTCTTGCCACGGAGCGTTACGCAGGACAGGGTTGGGGCTTGTTGCAGGTACTTGAAGGAATGAAACAGGACACCACGGGACGGGATGCCGCGAAAAGCTTCGCCGAATCGGCAGGCACGGTCTTAAGAACACGCGTCCGCAATTCGCCGCCGGGGAGGAACGAGGCCCGCTGGTTACCGGGTTGGCTGAAACGCGTGGACTCGTATGTTGGAAACTAAATTAAGGTGATTAAATTAAGGTGATCGCGCGCATTTTTCGCTTCATTCCGGTGTTGGCATTCCTGCTTTTTGCAGTGAACGCGAACGCTCAGATCCGGCGTCCATCGCCGTCGCCGAAACCGAACGCGTCCCAAAATCGAACCAAGCCGTTGCCGTCCGCATCGCCCACAGCTTCGCAACCGATGAAAAAAGCGAACGAGCTGATCAGCAGGCAGGCGCCGATCTCCACGAACGCGGCAATTCTGGCGACGGTCACGCCGGACAACGCCCACGTCATCGTTTCGCTCACGAAGCAACGTGCCTATCTGATGACCGGCGAAGAAATCGCGATCGATAGTCCAATTTCTTCCGGGAAACGCGGCCACACGACTCCAAACGGCAGTTTCAGCGTCCTGGAAAAAGATAAGGACCATCACTCGAGCATCTACGGCGACTACAAGGATTCTTCCGGGCGGACGGTGCGCAGCGGAATTAGCGCCCAGATCGATTCGGCCCCAAGTGGGACGCATTACGTAGGCGCGTCGATGAAATGGTTCATGCGGTTGACCGGCGAAGGCGTCGGAATGCACGTCGGGATTTTGCCCGGCTATCCCGCCTCCCACGGTTGTATTCGCATGCCAGAGCCCGCTGCCGCCCAATTCTACGCACACGTTAAGGTCGGTACGCCCGTGCGCGTCGATCCGTAAAAAACGCCGTCATCCCGAGCGAATTCGAGGGATCCCGAATTGTCAGCTTAAAGGTTTCGCGGCTGGATCTTTCGACCACAGCGCTCCGCTGTGGATGATTTTAAATCAGCGCGCGCCGCAACATTTCCAAGGCGACTTGCGTCGTGAGTTCTTTGAACGTCGGGCGATCGTCGGGAAAGAAACGCTTCTGGACTGAGGGAGGTCGTTCTTTGGCGGCGAGCGCAATGAAGACGGTGCCGACCGGTTTCTCTTCGCTCCCGCCTCCAGGTCCGGCAATGCCTGTTGTCGCCAATGCGAAATCCGATTTCGCGTTAAGGCGCGCGCCTTCTGCCATTGCTTGCGCCACCTGCTCGCTCACGGCGCCATGCTCGTCGATCAGCGCCGGGTCGACGCCGAGCATCGCGGTCTTGGCTTCATTCGAGTATGTCACGGAGCCGCCGAGAAAAACCGCGGAGGCTCCCGGCACGTTTGTAATGCGATGCGCGAGATAACCGCCGGTGCACGACTCCGCGACGGCCAGAGTCTTCATGCGTTCAGTCAGCAGTTTCACGACGGCTTCTTCCAAGGCGCCGCCGTCGGTGGAGAAAATCGCGGTCCCCAACTTTTCTCTCACGATCCGCTCTGCCTGATCCAGCACGGAAGGTTGACCGATCAGGCGCAAATCCATCTCGCCGGGACGCGCGCAATAACCGAGTTCGAGACCAGGCAATGCCAACAGCTCGGCGCCGACCGCTTCTTCCACAAGCGATTCGCCCATGCCCGCGACCCGAAACATCCGGCGATCCATCGATCCTTTTCCCGGCACAATCCTCCGCAGAATCGGCAGCACGGAATTGCCGAACATCGGATGCAGTTCCCGCGGCGGCCCGGGCAACAAGAATAAATGCGGCCGGTTCTTCGCATCGTCCGCCGCCAGGTACAGGCCCGGCGCACTCCCGTATTCGTTAGGCAAAACGGTCGCGCCTTCCGGGACGTCCGCCTGCCGCGCCACCCGGTCCGTCAATCGATATCCCCGCCGCGCCGCCCGCTCCTGGATCGCGCGCAGGATCACCGGATCGTGTTCCAATTTCAGGCCAAGCAGGTCGGCCGTGATCTCGCGCGTAATGTCGTCTGTCGTCGGCCCGAGCCCGCCGGTGATAAAAATTATTTCGGCGGCGGCCAGCGATTCTTCGATCGCATTTCGAATCGCCTCCCCATCC
>JBBRMO010000114.1:0-6879 GCA_038230815.1 Chthoniobacterales bacterium | reverse complement strand
GAAAAGTCCCTTCGTTCGGCTGTAGGTGTAAATTGCCGCCGTCGGTGTGACCGCCGCTTCGGCTTCGCGTCCGACAGGGCCGGCGGCCACGCTCGCGTCCGCACCGAGGGTGAGATTTCCGTCGCGCGAGAACGCGCGGACCGCGCGGTTCGTGTTAAGAACGAACACGAACTCCGTCATTTGGGCGCCGATCTGCGGTCCCCAGCCCGCCCCGCCTGTCCCGATGAAGGAAGGACCTGACCAGCCGTGGCCGGTGCGGGCGACCACGATTCCCTGCCCCCCTTTTCCGCTCAGGCCGAAACCGACCTTTACGACCGTAAGAATGGCGAGACCCTTTGCGTTGCGCATCACGCCGCGCGGAATTCCCTTCTCGGGCATCCGCCGGAATTGGCGAAGAATCGAGGCGGATTGATTGACGACCTCCTGTTCAGTGGCCGCGGACGCGGCGGCGAATGGGAGAAAGCAAAGAGAGAGGAGTGCGCAGATCATTTTCATGGTTACCCTTAGTTCGCCTGATCGAATGGCAATGGCCGTATCGCCGGCGCCTCCCACCCGTTGAGCGTCGCTTGCATAACAAGGAGCGGCGGTTTACAAACCGCCGACCAACAAAACCGGCGGTTTGTAAACCGCCGTCCCTTGGAAACCCTTGATCGACCAACCATCTGGCGAGTTTTTCATGCGAGAGGCATTGCGCCAGGCGGCCAAGGCCTTTGAAAAAGAGGAAGTCCCGGTCGGCGCCGTTGTTGTCCGTGGGGGCAGAATCATTGCCCGGGCCTTTAACCAGGTGGAAATGCTAAAAGACGCGACCGCCCACGCCGAGATGCTCGCCATCACTCAGGCCGAAGCGGCCGTGGGCGACTGGCGGTTGAACGAGTGCGATCTTTACGTCACCAAAGAACCGTGTGCGATGTGTGCGGGCGCCCTCGTTCACGTCCGCATGCGCCGCGTGATTTTCGGCTGCGCTGATCCGCGCAGTGGCGCCGCGGGCGGCGCCCTGAACCTCCTGCAGATGGCGTCGTTCAACCATCGCTGCGACATCACCCGCGGCATTTTGGAGACGGAATGCGCCGCTATCCTCCAGGGTTTTTTCCAGGCGCGTCGGCGCACGGACATTCCTGATGCCTGAATCGTGAATTATTTCGCCCGAATCTTATGCGACTTCGCCCTTGCTTCTGCTCCGCGAGGACTCGCAGGGTATAACTGGAATTGGAACTGGCTTCGTTAGACAAAAAATGGTTAACTTCTGCTTCGACCTTTCCGCATGATGACCTACCCACTTCGCCGAATAATCCTGGCGCTTTTCGCAACCATGCTGGCAGTGCCCGTTTTTGCCTCGGATGATGATCCGATTTTTCATTCCACCAATCCGCTGGCACCGCGGGATGAATGGGGCGTGTTGCACCAAATGCCGGATGTCCATCCAACCGATTATTTCCACCGGTCGGGCTCGCGCCTCTATTATTATTTCAAATCACGCCACGAGTTGCTGGCAGATCCGGCGTACGTCGCATCGCTCCAGGTGGTCCTCCGAAATCGCGGCTATTATTGTGGTCCGATCGACGGCGTCATGTCGGACAGCGTCTCCGAGGCGATCGCACGGGTGCAAAAGAATTACGTTCAGCGCGTCACCGGCACGCTCACGGTTCCGGTGCGGCGCGCGTTGAATCTGCCGTGACGGCCCGGCGGGCTGGCGTTTTCGAATCGCAAATCGGCAATCGCAAATCGAAAATGGGAATGGCTGCCTCGCAAGGATTCGAACCTTGACAAAGAGATCCAGAATCTCTGGTGCTACCATTACACTACGAGGCATCGACGGCCGGGCCAGAGACGTAAAACGCTTCCGACGCTTTCGCAAGTGCGGTAGCGGCGGTCGGTGACCGCCAAAGCGGTTGGGCTCCGGAAATCGGTGGTCATCGGCCGCTGCTACTGGAACAGATTCAACGCGCCGGCACGTGGCCGCTTAACCAGATTTCGGCCCCTTCCCGGGCGGCTTCCACTTCGAGGGGGCGTCCGCTTTCCACCACGAGGAGACGGGCCCGTTCCAGCATTTCGTCGATCTGCCGATCGTTGTGGGCTGGATCATGGTGAAAGAGAAACAGTTTCTTGGCCCGGGCCTCGAGGGCGAGCGAAACGACCCGGCTCAAAGCGCCGTGGCCCCAACCGATGTGCTCCTGATATTTTTCGTCCGTGTATTGAGAATCGAGAATAAGGATGTCGGTGTCCTTCAGGAATTCCACCAGCTTTGAGCGTTGCACGACCGCCTGGGCTCGGGCGCGTTCGGCGTGAACCCCGTCGCGTTCCGCGAGTTTCAATTTGAGCGGTTCGAACGGCTCGTTGTCCGGCAGAAACGCGATCGAGCCTTCCTTGGTAAAGAGTCGGTAACCCGCACAAACGCCAGGATGATTCAAGAATCGGGAGCGCACCCGGACCTTGCCGACGGTGAACTCCATTTTCTTGAGTTCCCGAACCTTGATCGTGCCGGGGAGATTTTTCCAACTCACCGGAAAGAAAGGCAGTTCCATCTGGGCGGCCAGAATCGTGGCGAGCCCTTCGCGCGCGCCCTGGTAGCCGAAAACATTAATCGTGTTCTTGGCCTGGTAAGCCGGCAGGAAAAACGGGAGCCCCTGGATGTGGTCCCAGTGAGTGTGGGTCAGGAGGAGCGACAGGTTCATCGGCGCGGTGCCGAATTCCTTGTGCAATGAGAGGCCCAGCTCGCGAATGCCCGAGCCGGCGTCGAGAATAATGATGTTGCCGTTGGTGCGAACTTCCACGCAGGTCGTGTTGCCGCCGTACCCAATGGTCGATGGCCCGGGGACGGGGATCGACCCGCGCACGCCCCAGAATTTTATCCGAGTCGATGGCGGATGGAATTTCAGCCGGCCCGATTCCCTCCCGGCGAGCTTGCCCGGCCGCCGGCGCGGACGTTTCAACGCGGCCGCGAGTTTTTCCCATTTGAGCGGCTTGAGAAAATAATCGTCGCCGCCAGCTTCGAGGACCGCATCGCGATCGATGTCATATCGCCGACCCGCCATGACGATGATTCGGGCCAGATCGAGTTTCTCACGGATCGCGCGGCAAACCTGGAGGCCGCTCATTCCCGGAAGAAGGAGATCGCACACGATCGCGTCCGGCCGTTTCGAGAAGGCCAGTTCGATGCCCGGCTTACCTTCGAGCGCTTCGATCACGTTCCAGCCACGCCGGATGAAAAGCCGCGCGATTCGTCTGCGGCTTTCCACGTCGTCATCAATGAGCAGCACCGTCGGCATGGGATGTTGGACGGGATTTTGTCAGTCCCCTAAGCGGAAACAAGCGTTTTTGCGCGAAGGACTTCCGCAGCCTAGAGGAGACTGGAACCGAAACCGCCGGGCTTGCCCTTCTTCCAACGAAGATCCGGATGAAGATTAATTTCCCCCGGCGCCACGTCGAACCCGACGGCGCGCAGGAGATAGGAAATGCCTTCCCGGCTTTCCATCGTTTCCTTCAGGCTGCGTGCGAAAAGCTCGATGTATTCCTTGTAGGATTCGAGGGCCAGTTTGCCCTCCGCGAAATGCTCGGCGAGCGCTTCGTCATGGTAATCGATCAACTCGACCAGGGCTCGCCGCAGTTTGATCCGCATTTCGGGATCGACCACGACCTTGAACGGCGTCGCACCGGCATCCGGTTTGGCGAGTTCCTTTTTCAGGACGGTTTGGTCTGCCGAAACGAGCTGGTAATCACGAGGTTCGTCCATTTTGCGGGTCAGATAGCCCCTCCAGATAGCGCGAAGGGCGGGGGACAGTTGTGGATTGACCTGCCTGTTCTGTCAAACCAGAATCGACGCCATGAAAACATCTCTCTTCACCTTCGTGATGCTCGCCGGTTTGGCCACGTTTGCCTTCGCGTCGCCGGCGGACACGGAAATCAAGAACATCGAACAGCAATGGTTCGATGCTTACATGAAAGCCGACACAGCGGCTCTGGGAACGATCGAAGCCGACGACTGGACGTTCGTCGATTCCGACGGCACCATCACGACGAAGGCCCAGGACATCAAGGAAACCGGGGACAAAACCTTCGTCTGTAAATCGGCTTCGATGAGCGATTTTAAGGCGAAGATGCTCGGTGAGAATTTCGCCATGGCCACGCTCGCGGTCAAAATGAGCGGCAGCTACAAGGGCAAGGATTTCACCTCCGATCTCCGCGCGGTCGATCTTTTCGAGAAAAAAGGCGGCAAATGGCAGGCCGTTTATTCCCAGGTCACCAAGGTCGAGAAGGAAAAGTAAGGCTCCAAGTTTTCGACTGGAGGCGGTTCGCTGTGTGCGAAGCGCGAGGTGACGTCGAATCGGAGGCGGCGACGAGCGCTGCCTTCCAGCGCGGAGGCACGAGGAGCAGCAGTCTGCTAATTTGGGAGGGCGAGACTCCGTGAGCCGCGAGGGTTGCCTGGGACGGCTCGATGCAGATGCAGTCTCACTCTGCCAGGCAGATTCAAAACGGCGCTTGGATGCATTGGGCGCCCCGTCGCGCGAAGGGGAAATAACGCCGGCGGAGCCGGGAAATTAGACATCGTGCGACGGAGCGCTCGATCCACCTGAACTAGAAGAAAATAGGGATGATCAGGATCGCGACGATATTTACGACTTTGATCATCGGATTGATCGCAGGGCCGGCGGTGTCCTTATAAGGATCGCCGACGGTATCGCCCGTTACCGAGGCGGCATGGGCAAAGGAGCCTTTGCCGCCCAGATTGCCTTCCTCGATATATTTTTTCGCGTTGTCCCAGGCGCCGCCGCTTGAAGTCATCGCAATCGCGACGAAGAGGCCGGTGACGATTGTGCCGACGAGGAGACCGCCGAGAACCACGGGACCGAGCGGTTTGATCATCGCTACGGCGAGGACGAACAGGACGGGTAAGAGCGCGGGGACGATCATTTCGCGAAGCGCGGCCTTGGTGACGATATCGACACAGGTGCCGTAATCCGGTATGTCCTGGCCGGTCAAAATGCCGGGTTTAGCCGTCAACTGCCGCCGCACTTCACGCACGACAGCGCCGGCCGCTTTGCCGACGGCGTCCATGCTAAACGCGGTGAACATGAACGGGAGCAAACCGCCGATAAACAGACCGATGATGACCTTCGGTTCAGTCAGAGAAAACTGGAACGAGTAAGCCTTGCCGCTCGCGGAGAAATGCGCCTTCAACTCCTCGACGTAAGAACCGAAGAGAACCAGCGCGGCCAGACCGGCCGACGCGATGGCATAACCCTTGGTGACTGCCTTCATCGTGTTGCCTACGGCGTCCAGCTCATCCGTGATGCCGCGAATTTCCTTCGGCAGATCACTCATCACGGCGATGCCGCCGGCGTTGTCTGTGATCGGGCCGAAGGCATCGAGCGAAATGATGATGCCGGCCATCGAGAGCATGCTCATGACCGCGACGGCAATGCCGTAGAGACCGGCGAAATGGAAGCTGAGGAGGATCGCGATGCCGATAAAACCAACGGGAAGTGCGGTGGCGTGCTGACCGATGGCGAGGCCGGCGATGATGTTGGTCGCGTGCCCCGTCTCCGAAGCCTTGGCGATTTTCCGCACCGGGGCGTAATTGGTCGAGGTGTAATAGTTCGTGATCAGGACCACGACGCCGGTCATAAGAAGCCCGACAAGGGAGGCAAGATAAAGATCGTTAGCCGAACGAGCGATGCCTCCGATGGTGACCGAAGCTGGGAAAAGCAAATGCGTGGCGGGCCAGTAGAGGATCGCTGAAATCAGGCCGCTTGCGCCCACCGCACCCATCAAGACGGTTCCTGGTCGACCACCGCTGATGTTCACGAACAGAATTCCGATGACCGCTCCGAGCACCGAGATGCCGCCGAGGACGAAGGGATAAATGATCGCGGCCGGATAAGAGCCCAGGGTGAGCGCGCCCACCAGGATCGCGCCGATCAAACTGACGGCGTAGGTCTCGAATACGTCCGCGGCCATCCCGGCACAATCACCCACGTTATCGCCGACGTTGTCGGCAATCGTGGCCGGATTACGCGGATCATCTTCCTCGAGATTGCTCTCAATCTTGCCGACTAGATCTGCGCCCACGTCTGCCGCCTTGGTGTAAATGCCGCCGCCAAGACGCGCGAACACACTGATGAGACTGGATCCGAGGGCGAGACCGACCAGGCTTTTCACGGCCAGGTCAGGACCGATCCAATGTTTGGCCAGCGTGTAAAAAATCCCTACCGAGAGCAGGGCGAGACCGACCACGAGAAGGCCGGTGACGGCGCCGCCGTTGAAAGCGACGCGCATGGCGGCCGACCGAGATTGGCTGGCGGCCTGGGCGGTGCGGGTATTCGCCAGGACAGCGATGCGCATGCCGATGTACCCGGCGGCGAGAGAACAAAAAGCGCCAATTACGAAACCGATGGCTGTGAATTTGTCCCTAAAGATAAAGAGGAGAACAAAGATAACAGCGGCGATCGCGCTAATCGTGACGACCTGTCGCTTCAAATAAGCTTTCGCTCCTTCTTCAACCGCGCCCGCGATCTGCCGCATTCTGTCATTACCAGGTGAAAGCCGGATGACGGCCTTGATAAGAAAGAAGGCAAAAAGCAGTCCCAAAGCGGCGCAAACCATGGAAAGGGTGACACCGGATTTGAGAATATCGAGGGCAAGAAAAGTCATGACGGCTCCGTTGAAAGTGGGGGACTTTAGTTAGGTTTCCCTCGCTGGCAATGGGTAAATGCACACACTGCTCACGCGTCATCCCGAGTGGAGCGAAGCGAAGTCGAGGGAGCTCGTGATTCGTTGAACGACCTGCAACGGGATCCCTCGACTTCGCTCGGGATAACGGCGTGGATCAAAGCTCGAAAACCGTGCGCAAACGCCGAAGAAAAGAGGAGCGATACTCCGTTT
>JBBRMO010000113.1:0-6933 GCA_038230815.1 Chthoniobacterales bacterium | reverse complement strand
GGAGTGGAAAATCGAACCCAATTTACCCTGGAAAATGCGCGACCGGATTTGCTCAAGGCAATCGAGGATTTGGCGGCGCAATCGGGGGCGCGGGTGATCGAACGCGGCCGGCCGAGAACGTCACTCGAACAACTGTTTCTTGAAGCCACCGAAGCGCCGGACGAAAACACGGATGAATAATTTTTCCCATCGCGTTTTCTCCTTTCGGCGGGTGGCTGCGATCGTCGGCAACACCCTGACCGGGCTGACCCGGCTGAAGATCTTCTACGTCCTGCTCTTGTTCGCGCTCTTGTTGATTGGCAGCTCCGTCTTCATGGCCCAGATGACTTTCCAGCAGGAGTTCCAGGTGCTGAAAGACATCGCGCTCGGCGCGATGAGTATTTTCACTTCGCTCCTCGCCGTGATCGCGACCGCCCGCTTGCTTCCGCAGGATGTCGAGGACCGAACGGCCTACACGGTCCTCGCCAAACCGGTTTCGCGCTTTGAGTATCTCGCCGGGAAGCTCCTCGGTGTTTTACTGCTCCTCGCGCTCAGTTTGATCGCAATGAGCGCGCTCTTCTTTCTCGTGCTCCTGCTCCGCGAACAAAGTGTCCTGAACGAAACCGCGCGCCAGCTGAGGGCCGCTCCCGCAGAGCAAAGCGCGGAAGCGCTCCGCCTCGTCCGCGCCGCCGCGTTCAACGTGAATCTTTTTTCCGGCATCGCGGTCATCTATTTGAAGGGATGTCTCCTGGCCGCACTCACGCTGTTCATCTCCACCTTCGCCACCAGTACCATCTTCACGATAATCGTTATGGCGTTCGTTTATTTCATCGGCCATCTCCAGGCGATCGCGCGCGAGTTTTGGCTCCAAAATCACGGCGCCGGGTGGGTTACGACGACTTTTCTCGCGTTCGTTGCGCTGCTCTTCCCCGACCTGCAGTTGTTTAACCTGACGGACGACGTGGTGGCCGGTAACGCCATTCCGCTCGCGCTCTTGCTCAAGACCGTCGGGCTCGGGCTTTTTTACAGCAGCTTCTATCTGGCGATGGCATGGGCGGTTTTTTTTCGCAAGGAATTATGACTCGCATGGCGACCGTCATCCTCGGCGTCGTGCTCTTTGGCGCGGCCCGCCTGCCGATGGAACACTCGCTCTCGAACTCCCACCGCAACCTCCATTTTCGCGCAGTGGATTTCAATCTCGATTTGCGCGAACAGCTCGGGCAACTCGGGTTCGTGGCGGCACTGAGCGGGTTTCGCTCGCTGGTCGCGGACGCTCTCTTCATCGAGGCGCACGTGGCGTGGGAACGCACCGAGTGGGGGCGCGTCCTGCTCCTTTTCCGTCAGGTCACGACGCTGCAACCGCGGGCGATCCTGTTTTGGGACATGGCCGCGTGGCACATGGCGTGGAACGCGAGCACGGCGGCGATGAACGACCGGACCCAGCCGCGGCTCGCCCTTCGCATTAAAGCCGCTCGTGAATATTTCCAACTCGGTAAGGATTTTCTGGAACGCGGGATCAGGAATAACCCCGAACGTCCCGAACTTTATGAGGCGCTGGCCCGGCTCTACCGCGACAAATACGAAGATCACGAGCGCGCCGCGGAATTTTACGCCAAGGCGGCTGCCCTGCCCGGCGGGCACAGTTACGCGAGGCGTTTCGCGGCTTACGAGCTGGCGCAAAGCCCGGGAAGGGAACGCGAAGCCTACCGGAACCTGCGGGCGCTCTACGACTCCGGTGAACAGGAGCGGTTGCCAACCCTGCTCCGCCATTTGAAAGAACTCGAAATTAAGTTAGCCATTCCACCCGAAGAGAAGGTGCCGTGAAGGAATCTGACAAGGCCCCAAGGCTCGGGTCGGCAGAAAAAATCTTCCTGTTTTAACTTTTTAACCCTCGTAACTCTTTTAACATTCGGCACAATGCGCTTCGCCATTCTTAGCGACCTGCACGCCAATCTTGAGGCGACCGAAGCCGTCCTCGCCGATGCGCGGGAACGGGAATGCACTCATTACGTTTGCCTCGGCGACGTGGTGGGTTACAACGCCAATCCGCACGAGTGTGTCGAGATCGTCCAGAAGCTGGACTGCCCGGTGGTAAAGGGAAACCACGATGAGCAGGCCTCGCTCGAAGAATCGTCGCGCGATTTCAATGCCCTGGCCGAGATGGCTATCAACTGGACGCGCGCGCAATTGACCGATCAGGACAAAGCCTGGCTGCGGGAATTGCGGCTAACCCGACCGGTCCGCGATTTCACCATCGTCCACTCCACGCTCGATACGCCGGAGCAGTGGGGCTACGTGTTTAATACCCTCGACGCTGCGGCCAGCTTCACCTACCAGCACACCACCGTCTGCTTCTTCGGTCACACCCACGTCGCCGGCGCCTTCGTCCGCGACGACGGAGTGAAGCGAGTGAAGACGGACCAGCTCATGATCGAGCCGGCCAAGAAATATTTTATTAACACTGGCAGCGTCGGCCAGCCCCGGGACGGCGATTGGCGCGCCGCCTACTGCATTTATCACGTTGAGAAAAACGTCGTCGAACAGCGACGAATAAAGTACGACCTTGCGACCGCGCAGGAAAAGATCATCAAGGCGGGGCTGCCGCGGTTGCTGGCGGAGCGACTGAAGCTGGGCCGGTGAGCATGCAGATGGTAGATTTCAGATTGCAGATTGATCGCCAACCAATCTGAAATCTGAAATCTGAAATCTGAAATCCGTTCGATCCTTGTCATCAAGCCCAGCTCGCTCGGTGACGTGGTCCACACCTTGCCGGCGGTGGCGGCGATCCGTGACGCCCATCCGGAGGCGGAGATAACCTGGGTGATTAACCCGGAGTGGACGACGCTTCTCCGCGGCAATCCCGACGTCGCTCATGTCCACATTTTCCCGCGCGGAGAAATTGGGGGCTTGAATGCGCCCCGCACTTTGTGGCCCTGGCTGAAAAAAACGAAATCGTTGCGCCCGGACGTCGCCCTCGATTTTCAGGGCCTGCTCCGGAGCGCATTGATCGGCAAAATCAGCGGGGCCCGCGAGCTTTGGGGGTTGAGCGATGGCCGGGAAGGCTCGCGTCTGTTTTATGGACAGACCGCCAAAGTCGACCGGCGCGCTCATGCGGTCGATCGCTATCTCAAACTGGCGGAAGCGTTCGGCGCTCCCCTTCCGGAACAGCTCCGTTTCCCCTTGCCGACGGGCGATCCCCTGCCCCGCTTCGATCCCTTTCCGCCTTTCGTTTTGCTGCACCCGTTTTCACGAGGCGCACGCAAGTCGCTCCGTAATTCGGTGGTGGAAGAATTCTGCCGCGCGTTCGATCCGGTCAGGGTTGTGATCGTCGGTAAGTCCTCGCGCAAGATAGTTGTTCCGGAGAATTGCGTGAACCTCCTGAATCAAACGACTCTGCTCCAATTGATCTGGCTGATTCGGGCAGCCCGTTTCGTCATTAGCGTGGATAGCGGCCCGATGCACATCGCTGCGGCTGTAACCTCGCGATTAGTTTCGATTCATACCTGGTCCGATCCGCGGCGGGTTGGCCCCTATAACTCGGAGGCCTGGGTTTGGAAAAACGGCCAGCTTCACCGTGCCGGCGAAATCACTCCCACCATCAAACTCAAGAAGAGCCGCGCCTTCCGCGAAGCCGACGTCAAGAGCCTGGTCGACCTTGTCGGCGATATTCCCGAAGTGCCGAGTCCGATTTAGCTGGAACGCCGCGCCAGGACCGACTGAGCGAGAAAAAGATCGCGGGGATAGGTGATCTTGACGTTCCACTCATTGTTCGGAACCAGCACCACTTTCGCGCCGAGGTACTCCACCGCCGAAACTTCGTCGGTGATGGAAAGCCTGCCCGTCGCGACCGCGGCATAGGCCCGAATGAGAAGATCGCGCGCGAAAATTTGCGGAGTCTGCATCGCATAAAGACTTTCCCGCGGCACTCCGCCCGTAACGAAGCGGTTTTCGTCGGCGCGCTTGATCGTGTCCGTGATCGGCTCGGCGAGCGCCGCGGCGTCATGCGCCTGGGCCTCTGCATAGACGCGCCCGATCTGCTCCGGTGTCACCAAAGGACGGGCCGCGTCGTGCACCGCAATAAACGCGGCGCCCGCGTCCACTTTGTCCAATCCCGCCTGGACGGAGTTCTGTCGATGTTTTCCCCCAGCCACGACCCGACGGACTTTCTTAAAGTCGTTCTCCGC
This sequence comes from Chthoniobacterales bacterium, assembly GCA_038230815.1. GTDB lineage: Bacteria > Verrucomicrobiota > Verrucomicrobiia > Chthoniobacterales > UBA10450 > AV80. The sequence continues at coordinate 2,770 of JBBRMO010000113.1, read as the reverse complement.
CACGAGTTTTTCGAATTCTCCGACGCGCTCGGCGCGCGCCACCAGGATGATTTCCCCGACCGAATCAGCCCCCTCGAACGCGTCGATCGTGTGGGCGAGAACCGGCCGGTCGCCAAGCAAGGCGAGCAATTTGTCGAACCCCATCCGCTGACTGCTGCCGGCGGCGACGATGATGGCGCTTAGCATGAGCAGAGAGGAAAAGGCTGAAGGATGTCATCCCGAGCGGCATTCGGCGTTTTCTTCATCCGAGCTGCCGGGAAACTTCCTGGCTTAGCGTTTTGCCATCCGCGCGCCCTGCAACTTTGGCCTGCACCGCTTTCATCACGGCGCCCATCTGCGCCTTCGAGGTTGCGCCAACTTCGGTAACGGCTTCGCGAACAAGGCCTGCGAGTTCATCGGCGTTCAGCCCTTTTGGAAGATAAGCGTTGAGCATCTCCAGTTCTTCTTTCTCCCTCGCGGCCAGCTCAGGTCGGCCGCCCTTCTCAAAACTTTCAATCGAATCCTGCCGCTGTTTGACCTGCTTTCGAATCACCTGCGAAGCGGCCGCGTCGTCGAGCTGATTTTCGTTCGACTTCTCGATCGAGGCGTACTTCAGCGCCGATTTCAACATGCGCAAAACACCGAGCTTGCCGGCGTCTTTCGCCCGCATCGCATCTTTCAGATCCGCATCGATCCGCTCGTTTAGAGTCATGCTGACAAACTAGAGCAGCGAGGGATCGCGGCAAGTTTTCAGGCAGGGACGTTTACCTCTACACCTCACGCAACTTTTCCACACAAGCGTGCACCGAGGCCGGATTGCTCACGCTGATCACGTTGGCATCCTTGCGCGTCCGGCGCAGCAAACCGGCGAGGACTTCGCCCGGCCCCAGCTCGATGAAGAAATCACAACCGCGGTCGAGGAGGGCCTCCATGCATTCCGTCCACCGCACGGTGCTGGTCACCTGGTCCCGCAATGCGTCGCGAATCTCCGGCAGGGTCTCGATCTCTCCGCCGGTGACATTGCTCATCACTGGGAAACGGGGCATCTGCAGGGCGGCATTGAGCAAGGGCTGGCCGAGCTCCTCGTAGGCGCTGTCCATCAGACGCGAATGATAGGCGCCAGCGACATTCAGCAGCGTGCCGCGTCGAATTCCATGTTCTTTCGCCAGACTCAGCGCGAGTTCCACTTTCGCGGTTTCGCCCGAGATTACGATCTGCCCCGGCGCGTTGAGGTTCGCTATATCCACATCGGTGTCCGCCGCGAGCGCCCGCACCGTGTTCTCATCGGCCCCGATCATCGCCGCCATCGCGCCCGCCGTCGCGGCGCAGGCTGTATCCATCAATCGGCCGCGGGTCTCCACCAATTTCAGCCCCGTGGCAAAATCGAAAGTCCCGGCCGCAGCGTGCGCCGTCCATTCGCCTAACGACAAACCGGCCGCTGCTTCGATTTCGAAATCACCGGCGGCGCCCCGGAGCGCCGCCAGGCACGCGAGCCCATGAACGTAAAGGGCCGGCTGACAGTTCGACGTTTTGGTTAATTCAGCGAGTGGTCCGTTCCACGCAATGCCGCTCAACGAGCGCCCGAGAATATGGTCCGCCTGCTGAAAGACTTCGCCCGCGGCCGGGTGATGCGCGGCCAGGTCGCGCCCCATCCCGACACTCTGCGCTCCCTGCCCGGCAAACAGTAGCGCGATCTTTCTTGCCATGTTATCTTAATAGTTTCGCCGCAACCTCAGCGCAACTTGCGTAATAAAGCTTGCATTTTTGTCATCAAACAAAAATACTTTGGTATGCAGAAAAACGCACGCAAAGCAGTGCTTGCGATCATTGCACTGCTAGTCGCATTGCCGTTAGCAACGGCCAATGCCAGATGGCTTGAAAAGAGTGAACCGAAGTTACCCTTCGGCGTCTTCATTCAAGGTTTACAGGGGTCAGTCGTCTTGTCTCTGACGTTGGACAAAAGTGGCCGCGTCACGGGGACAAATGTCCTGCGAAGCAGCGGTCATCCCGCGTTGGATGAGCTCGCCCGCAACGCGGCGGCCAACTGGCGTCTGAGTCCCGACTCCGTTATCCCTACTGACATCAGTAAGGGACGAGTTGAGTTAGTTACGTTCAAAAACCCCGATAAGGTGAAGCAGCTCCTTCCAGGCGCGCAGCCCTATTGGGTGCAGTTGAGGTAGGTTAAGGCCCGCGGCCGTCGTTCGCGCGACGGGCTTGCGGAGTTCCGGCGGCGGAGCCCCATCCGCCGCCTCGGGGCAGGCGCTTCGCTAAAGCTCCCAGGAACCATCAGGTTCCAAGTTTCAAACGCACCCGCTGCCACCGAGTTGTCGAACGCTGAAATTACGGCGACCGACTTTACGCTTGCGCCTCGCGCGCCACTCGCGAGCATAAACCCGAGGTTGGCTTATGGCATTTGTCACACGAGAAATCGAATCCCCGGACCCGGTCACGCGCGTCGCCGCGGCCGACGCCAGGGCGCACGCGAACCTCGACGACATCGGGGAAAAAATGGTGCTCAACATGGGACCGTCGCATCCGGCCACCCACGGAGTTTTACGGCTCGTCCTCGAACTCGATGGCGAAACCATCACCAAGGCCACTCCCGACATCGGGTTCCTTCATCGCGGCGACGAAAAAATTGCGGAGAACATGCAGTACAACCAGTTCGTTCCCTACACGGACCGGCTTGATTACCTGGCGCCGCTGGCCAACAACGTCGCCTACGCCCTCGCCGTGGAAAAACTGATGGGCTGGGAGTTGCCGCCCCGCGGGAAAGCGATCCGAGTGATCT
>JBBRMO010000112.1:0-7019 GCA_038230815.1 Chthoniobacterales bacterium | reverse complement strand
CGTTCACGCAGCCATTCGTAAAATACGATCTCGCGCTTGTTCGACAGGATGCGTTGATCAAAAGCCGCGCGCTTCTGCGCGAATTTGGTCTCATCCGGCAATTCGCGCTTCTCCAGGATGGCCACCACGCCTCCGTCCTCCCAAGGCATAAACTCGCTGACCTCGCCGCTTTGCAAAGTGGCCACGGCATTGCGCACGGCAATGAAGTCGGGCGCTCGCTTTTTTGGCTCCTTCGGCATCTCTTCCGGATCCATGTCTTCCGACAAGGAAAAGGATTCGAGCTTCTCCGCTTTCGCGCCTGCTTTTTCGAGCGCAAACGGGAGCGGCGCCCCGGAGGCCAGTGCTTCGCGCACATCATGCGCGATCTGCGCGCCTTTGGTCGACACGATCTCGCGAGCGCGGCTCGCCTTGATGGCGTCGACCATTTTCGGCTTTGCTTCCTCCAGGGCAAGAGGGCGCGCTTCCACCACGCCGGCCAAATGCAGAACATAGAATCCATCTGGCGCCTGGATGGCGTCACCGTTTGGTTCCTGGGTGCTGAGTTGAAAGGCAGCCGTCGTCAACTGTGGGTCCGCCTTCAATTTCGGGTCGGGCGCAGCCGAGGTGAATTCTCCGGTGGCGCTCACGGGCAATTGGAATTTGGCCGCGACCTGATGGAATTCAGCGCCCTTCTCGAGCAGGGCCTGGGTCAAGTCGTTGGCGCGGTCAGCCAATTTTTGCAAAGCATCGATGCGCTCTTTCCCTGTCAATTTCTTTTGCTCTTCGCTGAGAGAAAGACTAACGAATTCCACTTTCCTTTTCTCTTCCGTCTTCAGCTCGGCCTTGTGCGATTCGTAGTATTTTTGAATGTCTTCGTCGCTGACCTTGAGATCCTTGGCCACATCCGCCGCGTGCAATCGCACCACGCTGACGTCGAGTTTGCCGTAGAGTTGCTGATACTCGCTCTTGCTCTGGGCCTCCGGCACGGTCACACCCGTGGCCACCAGCTCCTTGATCCGGCGCAGCGCCAGCTCGTCCGTGGCCAGCTCTTCAATCTGGGCTTCGCTGAAGCCGAGCGCGGGCAGGGCGGTCTGCGTGTATTCGTCGAATTTCTTGGGATCAAAACCGGTGGCATTCCGGAAGGGACGCAGAGTCCGCACAAAATCGGTGATCTCCGCGGTATTGGCCTGAATCCCGAGGCGGGCCGCTTCATGCCGCAGAACCATTCGGTTCAAAGTGAATTGCGAATACAGTTCGTTTTCGGAATTGGCGCCGGCCGCGAGCGAGCGAACCAGGTTCTGCATGCCAAGATCCCGCGCCAGGTTGCAAAGCCGGGCGCCGCGTTGCGCTTCCACCATGGGAACATCGCGCCCATAAATATGGGCGAACTTGTCCGAATGCGCACTGAGATCGGTCTTGTTGAAATAGAAAACGAACGGAATGGCCAGAATGGCGATGACGATCATCAGCCAATTCCGATGCTTTCGAAGTATTGACATCATAAAAAAGAGGTTCCTTCCGGATCAAGCGAGGGGAGCGCAGAATTTACGGAGGGAGGGCGGCGCGCCAAATGGTTTTTCGAGGGAACTCGCCTCGTCCCCCTTGGGTGATGGCCAGGCCCGCGGAGTGGGCGCCGCAGCGCGACGTCCCTACCATTCCCTAAAAGGCGAAGCCGAAACTGAAATGGAAGGCGCCGAAATCTTCGCCCGTGCGTCGATCCGGGTTCACCCCGTAATCGAGCCGAATGGGACCGATCGGCAACTTGTAGCGCAGGCCCAGCCCGAGGGCGTAGCGCATGGCGTCGAGCCCGGGCTGCTCCGAGGTGGGCAAAAGATTGCCGGCATCGGCGAAGGCCGCGCCCTGCAATTCACCGTAAAGTGGAAAAGTGTACTCGGTATTGAAGACGGTAAAGAATTCGCCGCCCAGCGGATTGCCGTGCCGGTCGTGCGGGCCGAGATCGCGCTCCCCGAAACTACGCACGGTGGTGCCGCCGCCGTTGAAAAATCGTTCGTCGATCGGAATGGTGGTCGGCTCGTCTGGTCCGCTGTGATTGAGCGAATGAACCAGGCCGGTGCGGGCCCCGAAGGCGAGCGAAGATTGCTGCACGAAACGTTGCCACGGATTTTTCGGACCGGTTTGATCCTCCACCACGCCGGGGGTGAGAGGCTTCGGTCCGAACGGAATATAATATCCAAGCCGCAGGGTCGCCCGGACCAGATCAATTTCACTGCCCAGGCCAGCGGTGGCGACGTCCACGGTGTTGGCCGCCACAAATCCGCGCGGCGAGACGAGTGGGCTATCCCGCAAATCGAGGGTCTGAGTGAAGCCAAGCGTGTCGATGAAGTAGGATGTATCCCCCAGATAGAGCGGTTTGATCGCTGCGCTCGTGATCTCAACGTGGCGCACCGAGAAAACTGCGCCGACTTCGTATTGCCTGGTTAACTTGCGAGTTAGTTCGACGCGACCACCCAGCTCGAACTTGGAGTAGCCGTCGAAATCAAAGGTGAGCGCGCCGACCCGCGCCTTGAGACCGATATCGGTGTCGAAGAGATAGGGATCTTCATATAAGACTTCCCCTTTGTAGCTGCGCTGCGAGACCAGGATGGAAGTGGTGAGCGGACGTCCCGAACCGAACAAATCCAGCTCGCGAAATTGGAGACCCCCGATGAGTCCCTCGTACGTGCCATAGCCGGCGGAGAGACCGAACTCCCGGCTCTTGGCTTCTTCCGCCGAGATATCGAGGCGCAAGGTGTCATCTCCGACCGCGACTGGATTGATCTGTAAGATGGTGAAGAGACCGCTGCGCATGAGCGTGCGAAACTTAGCGTCCAGCACTTCGGGGCTGTAGGTCTTGCCGCTTAAGCTGGAGAACCGCTTTTCCACGTAGCGAGGGTGGAGGCGCCGCAGACCGCTCACGGTGACGTCGGCGAAGTGGTAAACCGACCCAGCCGAAACGGCCACCTGGACGGGGACATGGCCAGCGCGAGCGGTGGTCGAGTCGCTCGTCGCTTCCACTTTCACGGAATAGTATCCGCGCGTCTTGAAGTAAGACTGCAAGCGACGCGGAATATCAGCGACCCGCGCTTCCGTATAGGGTTGATCCAAAAGATCCTTGATCTGTCCGCGCAGGGTCTCGCTGTCGTAAACCGTCTTGCCGGTAAAGGTAACGTTGCCAAAGAAATACTGGCGCCCTTCCTGGATCGAGACCGTGGCATCGACCAGGCCCGTGTCGTCGTGGAAGCTGTAGCGCGGCTTCTCAACGGCGGCGTCCAAATATCCTTCCGCGACATAGAAGCGATGCACGAGGTCGGCGCCTTCCTCCACGTCCGAGCCGACAAAGGGAAGATTCTTTTGCAACTTGGAGTAGCGCTCCCGGGTCGGACCCATGGCGTAGTCGAACAACTTATCCGTCGGCTCATGCTCATTTCCGACGAAGGTGACTGTGCCGAGCGTGAACAACTGGCCCTCTTGAATTTCCAGGCGCAGACGATCTCCGCCTTCCATCACATAATGCACGCTCGCCTTCATGTAGCCGTGCTTCCGGTAGAACAGTTCGAGGAAGAACGCGACGTCATCGGCGCGCGCCGGGGTCAGACCGAAATCGTCGATCGTGGTGATCTGTTCCTTTAGCTGGGAACGCAGTTCCTTGTCGCTGAAGTTTTTTTCGCCCTGCAGGTTGATAACGGTGGCGTGCTGCGCCTTTTTCTCCTGCGCGTTAGCTACGGCATTTTGCTCTTTTTGCTTCTTCTCGGACCGAACCGGGTAAGCCTCGGTCTGCGCGAGGGCCGGCGCCACGCAGATGGCGCTGCTGATAATAATAAGGAGGAGAGGACGCATCTTAGCGAAATCGAATCAGGTATTTGACCATGCCGCGAAAGCCGCCGCCCACATCGAGATCTCCGACCAGCACGAATTGATCATTCACTTTAAAGCGCGCGGTGGCTTGTTGTTGGCCTGTCCGCGGATCGGTTTGTCCCACGTCCACATCGAGCCGATCGAACACTGAACTATTCTGCGCACCTTGTCCTTTCTTAAAAACTTTCCGATACAGCTGTTGAACCAGCAACATTGCTGCCCTTCCGGCAAGCACATTGTTATTCCCGGCCAGCTCTGCGCGCGTCGTCCCGGTCGCCAGGAGAGAAATCACTTCTTCCTGGGGAAGCGGCGGTTCGCTCGTAAAGAGGGCCTCGGGTGCGAGAGATGTTCCATAAATATACACGTGGATGGTGTAGTCGCGAATGACCGATGTGCCATGCAAATCCAGTCTGGGGTTTAAGGAGTCAGAGGGATCGAAGTAAATAAACCCGGAGGCGATCTCCAGCCGGCTGAAGGGCAGCGTTGCTTCCACGTTTTCCAGACGCACGATCCCCTGCAACCCTGGATGCAGGCCGGTCCCGATCAGGTGCAGGTCGCTGACCGCACCACCGTTGGCCAGGTTTCCCCTGATGAGGAAGGGCTCTTTCGTTTTGATGGCCACGTCGAACTTCCAATCGCGCAGAGGCGGATCCGGGAAGGAAAATTCCGGGCGGGAGGCGGGCGGCTGCGGCGCCGGTCGTCCCGGGAGACCGATCGGAATGAGATCGAGATTCTTCAGGAACTGACTGTTGGTCATCTCGATATGGCCGGTCACGCTTGCACTCGTGAACGGGCCCACGATCGCGATATCCGCATTGGTGCGCGCCGTGATCGAATCGTTCCGGGCCACCAGGACGCTGTCCGCTTTCAGATGCAAATCGATATTCACGTTCGTTAGGCTGATAAACTTAACTCCGCCGGTCACCGTGAATTTTCCGCCGGAAAGATCGCCGCCAAATTGTTCCACCGTGAGCGCGTCGTTCGTAAAATTGAGCCGGGCTTTGAATCCGCGCAGCGCTGGCAAAGTCACATTGTTGGAGCGAGCCACATTCACCGTCATGTCGGCCGATCCGGTGAAAATTGGTTTCGCGATAGTACCGCGAACATCGACGTCCAGGCCGACATCGCCGTCCAGTTGCTCGATCTCGGGCGCGAATTGACGGAGGAAATTGACCGAGCTGCGGGGCAAACGCAGCTTGGCCGTGATCGGCGTGTCCTGACGAAGCCCGTGTTCGCTCAAAACTCTGGCGGCCTGGAAGGGCAGAGCAGCCGTCAACTCCATCGGTTGAATCTTGGACTGCTGGAGTTTGCCCGTGATATTGAGCTGATTCCCTTTCGTCTCGGCCGTCAGATCGAAGCTAGCCGGCTCCAGGTTCGGCACCCGCTCCGTGCGCACGTTCCTCGCCTGCAGATCCAGTCGCGCCACCAGCTGGTCGAGCGTTCCATGCGCATCCATTTTTACGGTTAACACACCGCTGGCCGCGGATTTCACACCGATGTCTTGGAAGAGGCGTTTCAGATCAATGTTTTCCGATTGAAAACTGGCCACGACCTGTCCGTTAGGCGGAAACACCTCTGCGGTAGTACCGAGGTTTCTCCAAATAAAGGGGACGGAAACGTAGCCGGACGCGTACTTGGACGGGCCCTGGTCCACCTGGATTTTGCTAATCTCGAATGTTTCCCCCCGGGTTTGCGCGCTCGCCTGAAAATCCATCCGGTTGCTGGCAAAAAAGATGATCGGCACATCGAGCCCGTCCGGCGAGTAGGTCGCGTCGACCTTCGCCTGGAGCGATTGCAGATTTCCGTAGCGCCCTTTTTCGAGGGAAAGATTCATTTTGCCGGCGTTGTGAATCGTCCTCACCTCGCCTGTTCCTTCCCAGCTCACGGCCAACGAACCGCTCAACTCAGTTTGATTGCCGGAGGCTCGCAATAATGGCTTGAGGGTCGATAAATTGGCGATGGCGGCAGAGATCCGCCCGCCATAAGCATGCGGGCCGCGCAGATCGAAGTGACCAGTCGCGCTGACAAAGTCGCGATCGTTCAAGGCAGCCGTGAAGTCATTCAAGTAGACGACACTATTAGAGATGGAGCATTGCGAACTCAGCGTGTGAAAGACGAGGTCACGCACCTTCAAATCCGCGCCGTAGACCGTCAGCTGACCATTGCCGAGACCGTTTCGAAACTCGACTTGTCCACCGGCCTGGAGCGGGCCGCTCACTCGATCAGGCAAAGCGGTCGCCCAGTAATCGCCCATCTGCGGAGCGTTCAGCGAAAAATTCATTTTCGCGGGCTGCACCTCCAGATCCCCCCCATCGACGGGCAACCGGTATGTCCCGTTCAGGGTGATCTCGTTGCCCGCGCGTTTCACCAGCAGCTCCTCGACATTGAGCAGGCCATCGACCGAGGTGACCGCGCTCTGCACGGAGTCGATCGCGTATTCGCGGAACCGAAGATTGTTCAGAGCGAGCACGACTTTCGATTGGAGGCCGTCAAACCATGGCTCCTTCGAATGGGCTGCGGGCATGAGCCGCGACGCGCTGATCGTGGCAGTGACTTTCTCCACGTGTCCGTCTTCGAAGCCGACCGGGCCCGCCGTCACGACCAAGTCCGTGTGGAGCCGGCTATCCTTGATGTTGATCGTTCCCTTTACCTCAACGGCGCCGCTCAGGTGCAAAGGCAGCCCCGCCGTGGCGCGGGTCAGGTCAACGGCCGTGGCCGAAATTTCCAGAGAAGCCGGGCTACGCCCAAAGTCTCTCACATCCCGAGGCAGACTTCCGGAGCCATGCACCTGAAAACGATTCTCGCCCTGAATGAACTCGGCCGATTGCAGGGTGGCCCCGCCGTCTCGAGCGGAAACTTGAATGGAACAGGCATCGACGCCAAACTCGTGCTCGCGCAACCCGGCGAAATGGGCCGAGAGTTCGGCGTTCCAAGTATTCGGGACATTAAAGAGGCCGGTCCCATTAAAATCGAGCTTCTCGATCTGTCCGCCCAGTTTAACCCCCTGCCCGATATATTTATTCAACGAGTCAGCCGCCACCAGCTCGGCGCTGAGATGCACCTCCGCGTTAATCGAAGACGCTGTCTCGCGCAGCGATCCCGAGAGGGAAACCCGGCCGCCGCCCAGATCCGACTCGAGTTTAACGTCAATCACCTTTTGCCGAATGTGCGAGGCATCGATGCTG
>JBBRMO010000111.1:0-7059 GCA_038230815.1 Chthoniobacterales bacterium | reverse complement strand
GCTACGGATCTGGTACGGGATTGCAGCCGGGATGGCGATCGCGGCTGGATGCAGCTTCTTTTTTGCTCTCGCGGAATCTGCTCTTTTTGCGTTGGGCCGTTTTCGCGCCCGGCAAATGCTTGAGGACAATCCAGAGGCAGGTCGAAAGATTGAACCGCTCTTCGTGAATCCCGATGATCTGGTCGCGGCGCTCGCTTTCGGGAATACCGTTTCCAATGGCTTCATCATCGGCATCTCGGCCTGGGCGCTGGCGCATAGCTTTCTCATGGCCGCGGCGGCTTTTAGTTTGATCCTGATTGGTTGCGAAGTAGTGCCGAAGGCGCTCGGAGTGCGTTCGCCGGAATTCTGGTCGGTGCGAGTCGCGCCGATGGTGGCCCGAATCGTGGCGGGGACTCGACCGCTTCGAAGGATCGGCCAGGCGATCAATGACGCGATTTTAAAAATGGTAGTGCCAAAATCCTTGAAGCCGCAGCCGTTGATTTCCGAGGATGAGTTTCAGGATTTGCTAAATATGGCGCAGCAACAAGGCGCGCTCGGCCGGTCCGAAAAGGATATGCTGCTGCAGATTCTAAGCCTGGATAAGCGAACTGCGGGGACCGTAATGAAAGCCCGCTCGCAAATATCGTGCATCTCGGATGAGCTGAGCCGGGAGGATATGATCGAGACTGCGCGCGCAATCCAGCACACGCGAATTCCGGTGTACGATGAGACGCCGGATACGATTGTGGGAGTGCTGAACGCGCGGGCGTTGCTGCTCAACCCAAATGCGGACCTGGAAGAAGTAATGGAATTCCCCTCGTTTGTGCCGCAATCGATGAACCTCCTGCAATTGTTGCGCAGTTTGCAGCGGCAGCAGCGTGGGGTAGCGATTGTGTTGGATGAGTTCGGCGGGACAGCGGGGCTGGTGACGATGGAAGACATTCTGGAAGAGACACTGGGAAGATTTCAGAAGGCGGAAAAAATCGAGTCGATGCTGGAGCGCGTCCAACCAGGGAAGTGGCGCCTGAACGGAGCGTGCCCCATAGATGAGTTTCGCCGCGAGTATCCGGGACTGCCGACGGTGGATGATGTGGATACGGTGGGAGGACTGTTGGTGAAGGAAATGGAATACGTGCCGGCGGTGGGAGAATCGATCACTTATCGCGGGCTCAAATTGACCGCGCGCAAGGTGGACGACCGGAGGGTGCGGGAGCTGGAAGCGGAGGTGGTAAAACGATGATGGACGCGTTGCTACTGCTCGTTCTGCCAGCGTGCCTGGCTATTTCTTTTCTCTGCTCGGGCATGGAGGCGGGACTTTTTACGCTGGGCCGATGGCGAATCATGCAACAAATGAGGGCCGGGCAAGAGAGGGCCGCACGGCTGTATGCTTATTTGGAGCATACGGAGAATTTTCTTTGGACCGTGCTGATTGGGAATGCGATCGCGTTTTTTGGGGCGATGTGGATTGTGGCGATCGCGCTGCTCAAAGCAGTGGATAAGCGCAATCTATGGTATTGGCTGAGTTTTTTGGCAGCAACGTTCGTGTTTTACATTTTCTGCGATCTCCTGCCGAAAACACTCTTTCGCAAATTTCCGAACCGTTTATGCCTGCTGCTCTCCGCACCGTTTCGGTTGTTACATATCGCACTTTCGCCTTTGGTGTCGTTGGTCGAAGAGATCGCCAAGCTTTTGCTGCGCTGGACGGGAGGCCGGACGTACAAAGGCCAGGTCTTTAGCAATCGGAATGAGCTGCGCCTACTGATGGAAGATACGCCGGAAGCGCTCACGAGCGAAGAGCGAGGGATGATGCACCGGGTATTCGACTTGAACAATATCGCGGTTCGACAGCTGGCGATTCCCTTCGCCCGTTACCCAACTTTGGGAGCGAGCGATCCGGTGGGGGACGCGATCGCGCGATTCCGGGAGATCACGCAGAACGTCCTGCCAGTCTGGACGACGGGGAATCGTAACCGGCGCATCGCAGGATTTCTGGAAGTGAAAACATTGATCTTTCGGGAGGGACTGAAACTGAGCAGCGGACTGAACGAATTTCTGACGCCGCCGTTTTATCTGGATGAGGATTTGCGGTTGCATGAAGCGTTGCGGCGAATGCAACGGGCGGGGCGTCGCATCGCGGTGGTCCTCGGGAGGGACGGGCGTGAAATCGGATTGATTACCCTTGAAGCAATACTGCGGTTCATTTTTGGGGAGGTAAAGCTCTAGTGGATAGCCCGCTCTCACTTCTTCCGTATTTCTTTGTCGTCGCGCTGCTGATTTTCCTGAATGGGTTTTTCGTGGCGGCGGAGTTCGCGATCGTAAAGATCCGGGATACGCAATTGGAGCCGTTGATCCTGAAGGGGGTGAGGCGGGCTCGAGTGGCGCGGGCGCTGATCCACAATCTCGATCCGGCGCTGAGCGCCTGCCAGTTGGGAATTACGCTGGCGAGCCTGGGGTTAGGCTGGGTCGGCGAACCGGTGTTCGAAGCGTTGCTGCACCCGGTGATGGACTGGATGGGCATCGCCTCACCGGAGACGCGGCGGCGCATCGCGATGGTGGTCGGGTTTTTTGCGATTACCTTCCTGCATATCGTGGTGGGGGAGCAGGCCCCGAAATTCCTCGCGATCAAGAAACCGCTGCCGGTCACGCTTTGGGTGGCGCAACCGCTGCATTGGTTTCACAAGATTTCATTTCCGTTCATCTGGGTGCTGAACCATAGCTCGAATTGGTTACTGAAACGGATTGGCATCCAGGCACAGAGCGAGGCGGAAATGATCCATTCCCGCGAGGAACTGAGGTTGCTTTTCAGCGCGTCCCATGAACAGAGCGGGAGCACCAGTCTGGGCCGGGATGTGGTCCTGAACGCATTGGATTTGAGCCGGCGCGAGGCGCGGGATGTGATGCGGCCACGCGGGGAAATCGTGGTCCTGGACACGGAGGCGACCATGGCGCAGTGCCTGGAGGTAGCGGAGAAGACGCGCTACTCGCGGTTCCCGCTGGCGGAAGGAGGCGATTTGGACAAGACCCTGGGAGTGGTGCATTTCAAGGACCTTTTCGCGATGCGACTGCGGGCGCGGAAGGGTGCGGACCTTCGATCGGTGGCGCGCAAAATTGTTTACGTGCCACCGACGTGCCGGCTGGAGCGGCTGCTGCAATTGTTGCTGGACCGGAAGCTGCACTTCTCGCTGGTGGTGGATGAGTATGGCGGCACGCTGGGACTGGTGACGCTGGAGAATATTCTCGAGGAACTGGTGGGCCAAATTCAGGACGAGTTCGACCAAGAGAAGCCGCTGGTGCAGAAAAAGGGAGAAGAGTGGAAGATCGAAGGAACGCTGCCACTGCATGAATTGGCGGAACTGGTTGGGGAAGATTTGCAGCAGGACGGCGAAGAAGTAAGCACCACCAGCGGGTTTGTGACGCATCGGCTGGGAGGCTTTCCGAAAAAGGGAGATACGCTGACGCTGGGAAATTTCGATTTGCGGGTGGATCAAATGGATGGTCCGCGAGTGGGGCAGTTGACGTTGAAGAAACAGCCGCCGGTTGAAGAAACGGCAGAGTGAAAGAGAGGTTTCCCCCGACGATTTTGCACAGCCTCCGGCCATGGGGGTAACGATTGCGCTTTGCGCGCGGAAGGGAGAGAATCCGATTAATATGAAGCGCCGAATCGTGATTACCCTGTTTTCTCTCCTGTTTCTTTTTGCCTCCACGCCCCGCACGCAGGCGTTTGATGACGGCTCGTACGAGGCTGTGGCAGCGGACGTCGTGGCGGTGCGGCCACTCTGCTTTATTGCGACCCTGCTCGGCTCGGCGTTTTTCCTAGTGGCGCTCCCGGTCGCAGCGATCTCGGGGAGTACCCATCGAACGGCCGAGGCGCTGGTGCTTCATCCCGCACGCGCAACCTTCACGCGCCCGATGGGTGAGCTGAGCAGCCTGACAGGCGACTTGAACTAAGGGGTTCACGGGGATTTGACCAGGGCTTACGAAAAAAGGCCCTGGAGTTCCTCCCAGGTCAGGCCGGTGGTGAGTTGTTCTTCTCCGGACAAGGTGGTTTGGATGAGTTCACGCTTTTGGTTTTGGAGGTGGAGGATTTTTTCTTCAACGGTGCCGCGGGTGATGAGCTTGTAACTGGTGACGACGCGGGTCTGGCCGATCCGGTGAGCGCGATCGGTGGCTTGGGCTTCGACTGCCGGGTTCCACCAGGGATCGAAGTGGAAGACAGTGTCGGCCGCGGTGAGATTGAGGCCCACCCCACCGGCTTTGAGGCTGATCAGGAAGACGGGAATTTCGTTGGCCTGGAATTGCTGGACGACTTTGGCGCGGTCGGTGGTGCTGCCGTCGAGATATGCAAAATCGATGTTCTGAGCTTGCAAACTCGTTTTTAGCAACTGGAGCATTTCCACAAATTGACTGAAGACCAGGACCCGATGCCCGCCATCAATCGCTTCCTGAAGGAGTTCGTGGAAGAGCTCGAGTTTACCGGAATTGTCTTCGCTGGCGTTTTCGAGTTTGAGCAGCCGAAGATCGCAGCAGACCTGACGCAAACGGAGGAGCGCAGTGAGGATAAGCATGCGGCTTTTGGGCAGTCCCTGCTGGCCAACCGCCTCGCTGATTTCCTTGCGACTGGCTTCGAGGAGTTGCTGGTAGACCACGTGCTGTTCCGGGGAGAGATCGCAAAAGGAGACTTGCTCGATCTTGTCCGGCAGGTCCTGGGCGACTTCGCGTTTCAGGCGGCGGAGCAGGAAAGGACGGATGCGGCGGGCGAGACGCGATTGAGCGGCAGAGTCTCGTTCGCGGGTGATAGGCGCTTCGTATCGTTCCTTAAAATCGGCGGCGGCGCCGAGATAACCGGGCATGAGAAAATCGAAGATCGACCAGAGGTCGAGGACGGAATTTTCCATGGGCGTGCCGGTGAGGACGAACCGATGGCGGGCGCGGACCGCTTTGACGGATTGGGCGTTTTGCGTCTGGCGATTTTTAATGTGCTGAGCCTCGTCGAGGACGAGCGTGTCGAATTCGAATTGGCGATATTGCTCGGCATCGCGGCGGATCAACGCGTAGCTCGTGATGACGACGTTGGCGGCGGGCAACTGGTTGAAAAGTTCGGCGCGGCGCGGACCGTGGAGGGCGATGACTTTCAGTTCGGGAGTAAACTTCGTGGCCTCGGCGACCCAATTGAAGACGAGGGACGTGGGACAGACGATAAGGGCGGGGCGCCGATCGGGAGCGGGGGTGCGGTCGACGACGGTTTTCAAAAAGGCGAGGGTCTGGAGCGTTTTGCCGAGACCCATTTCATCGGCAAGGATGCCGCCGAAGTTATTTTTGCGGAGGAATTCAAGCCACGCCACGCCGTGCTTCTGGTAGGGCCGGAGAATGGCCTCGAGAGGGCCGAGGGCCGGCAGTTCCATTTTAGCTTCGCCGGTGTGTTGCCGGGCTTTTTCGCGCCAGTCGCGAGGGGCATCGACACGCCAGGAGGAGTTTTCATGGAGAGCGGAGGCGAGAAACCCGGCCTGGTTGTTGTTGATACGGTAGCCATTCTCGTGCTGTTGCGGAGCGGAATCGAGAAGGACTTCCTGGAGTTCCTCGACCGCGCCGGTATCGATAATGGCGAACTTGCCGTTTTTGAGTTTGGTGTGGCTCTGGCCGGAGCGGAGCAGGCGCTGAATTTCGGCATTGGAAAACTTGTCACCGGAGGCGGTGGTGTATTCGAGTTCGAGGTTGAACCATTGCTGGCCGGAAGGAGTGACTTCGAAGTGCGGTTCGATCCGTTCGATATTGTTGGCGGCACTGCGGTCCAGGCGCTCTTCGAGAAGGACCTTCCATTCGCGCTGGAGTTTGTGGTAGTCGCGCGCAAAGAAGGCGAGAACGCCGTTTTGGCCGGCGAGTTGTAGAAGTCCGCCTTCGTGCGGACCGGTAAAGCCGGAACGGAGGAGCCGCGCTAACGCGGTCTGTTCAGTCTGCAGGTCGCGAGTGCCGTAACGGACGGGCGAGGACGGGTCGGGCATCCAGACGCTTTCCTTTTGGGAAGGCGTTCCGGCGGTGATGCGCCTTCCGCCATAATCGAAATGCAAGGAGCCTTGCAAGTGAGCGATACCGCCGGAGAGTTCCAGAACGATTTTGGGGGTGGCGGTGACGAGCTGAAAATCCTCGAGGCGAAAATTGGCGGCGAGATCGCACTTCTCTTGCAAAGAGGGCCAATCCTGACTGAGGAAGAGGGGGACATCCTTGCGGGCGATGCGAACGGGACCCTGCAGCAAGCCGCGCGCAGCGTTCGGGAGAAAAATCGGTTGGAAGCCGCCGCTATCGAACAACCAGGTGGAGGTGGCGCCGGAAAGGACGGCGGCTCCTTCGAGCCGTTTTTCGAGAGCGAGCGTGATTTCGCCATCTGATTCGAGGGTCGCTCGTAACTTAAGCCGCACGGGCTCGCCGGAGATCCCGAGTTGTTCGCTTTTGCCGAGGGAAACGCGCGGGTGATTAGGCAGGGCGGCGAGGATACGGGTGACTTCGTCGGGCGAAGCAATGAACATGGCCGGAGTATCGCCGGCGATCATTTCGATGCGGTCGAGCAGTGTGAGATCCTCTTCAGAAAAGTGGAACTCCCCTGCCCCAACGAGCGCATTGAGCGGAGTTCGGCCTTTCGCCCAGATGGCTTCGAAGTAGAGCATCACTTTCCCTTTGGCGAGGGCGGCCTGAAAATTCGGAGGGAAAATGACGGAGATTTCAGCTTTCGGGCCGGTGGGAGACCTTTCCACGCGACGGAAGGACTTTGGGGGGGCCGAAGGTTTGGGCAAATCACCCGGCTGGGGCGCGCGGCTTGAAGGTACGGGTGAATTCTTTGGAGCCGGGGCGATGGATTGGAGGTAATGAAGGCCAACCGCCACGGAATGAACGCACATGGTGCCCCAGGCTTTGGAGGCGCGACAGGTGCACAGATTGTCGATGTTGATGCTGTCCTTGATGACCAAACCAGCGCGGTACGACGTGGGGCCCTCCTGAACGACCCCTTTCAAAATCGGCGGCGTCCAGTTCGAGGAAAGGACGCGACCACCGGCGAGCGCGGCGCGGGACTGCTTCAGGACGTCCCAG
>JBBRMO010000110.1:0-7064 GCA_038230815.1 Chthoniobacterales bacterium | reverse complement strand
TGTCCAGGTCTTGCCGTTCAGGGATATGACGACGCTGCCTTTGTTTCCGCTCTGGGGTGGCGAGAGCTGAACCTTCGCCCCGCTGTTTCCACCTTTGATTGACCGGGCGACCTGTTCCTCGGGAGCTTTGGCGAACGCAAAGATCGCTTCTTCGATTTCCACTTCGCCTGTGACCGGTGCGGGCGAAGTGGCCGGATCGTTTTTTGTTTCCGCCGGCGCGCCACCGCGCTTTAGCTCGATCGTCGCCAGGCCCATGTTGAAGGAGCCGTGTTCGCGATCGTCGGCCATGAGCCAGCTGTCCAAATGCTGGCCCATCAGCGCGGTCGCAATCGTGAAATGAAGGGCCGGCACGCCGGCTTCCTTGAGTAACTTTGGATTCAACTTGCCTTCAATGGCCGGCGCATAGTCGACGATACTCAGGCGCGCGCCGCCGGTGAGGAGGCCGAGGTCCCACGGTTTTTGAGGCGTGGGCGGGCGATGAATGAACTCAACCGGATAACCTTTCACGAGGCCATCGGTATCGCGGACGCGGAGCTGATGTTGATCGACCAGCAAGCGGTTCGAGGGCGGTTCGCCCTTGAAAAGGGTGATCGTTCCCTCGATTCCCCAGATGCGTCCGACGAGTGAGCCGGCCAGGAGGGTGATGATGCCGAGATGGGTGACGAGAAATGCGACGTGATGTTTTTTCCAGGGCCAGCGCGAGAGGGCGGAGACGATGAGGTTGGCGGCGA
Organism: Chthoniobacterales bacterium; assembly: GCA_038230815.1. Taxonomy (GTDB): domain Bacteria; phylum Verrucomicrobiota; class Verrucomicrobiia; order Chthoniobacterales; family UBA10450; genus AV80. Next base: position 6,333 of record JBBRMO010000110.1, on the reverse strand, counting down.
GGAAAAGCAGCCACGCGTTGAACCAGGGCGCGCCGTAGACATAGGCGCGGGCCACTTTCGCGTCGAAGCTGGATTCGTAAAGCGTGCCGGCAATCGCACCGACGATCAGGACCGCCAGCAGGACGACGGCGAGTTTGAGCGATGCAAAGAAGCGAAAGACAGCATTACGCTGCCAGCTCGGGCGCGAAGTTAAGGATGGCGTGGCCATGATACGGACGGGTATTTTCCGCGAGAAGTGGGGCGGGTTCAACCTTCATGGTTGGACGCTGCAGTCCGGCGACAGGCGAATTCAATTTGCGGGTCCGAGCGGGGCGCGCGGATATCGCTGCGTAGTATCCCTACCCGGCTTTATCCAGAGCCTCGCGGAAGGCTTTCAAATGTGCGGCGAATGCGGTGGTGTCGAAAGAATCCAGCGATTTCACGTCCTGAAAAAGTTGATTCAACTCGGCGTCGGTCTGGAGGTGCCAGCCGCGGTTTTGGTTCAGGGCGTTAACCAGCCGATCGAGCGCAAGGACAAGGCGTTTCGCGCGTTGCCCCAGCACCGGAGCCGCTGCTGTTTTGACAGAGAACTCCGGGTCCAGAGCCGCGAGGGCGGTGAGCAAAGCACGCGCGCTCCCTTCACTCCAGTTCGAAACGGACGCGCGGCGGGCGAGCGCATCAGCCTCTGTCTGCATGCTCGCGAAATCCGATCGGGTGGGAGAATTAGAGGGCTGAGGCACCGGTGCGGAAATCGCAGCGGCGGAAGTGGCCGTGGCGCAAAGCCAGGCCAGACCGTTCCAGCGCGCGTTGGACCAATCATCGTTTTGCGGATCGCCCGCCAGGGCCCAGCTCATTTCGCGCAACGCCACCGCCTGGCCGGTGAGCCATTCGCGCGGGCCACTCCACGGATCGTCGTCCTTCCAATGCTTCGGCTCCGCCACGGACTGGCTGTCGAGCTCGAAAAAGAGATCGGGATGACCGGCCTTCAAAAGCTCAGGGGCCAGGGTTTGGTGGCAGGCCGCGCACGCCGTGGCGCGCACATATAGATTGCGCAGATCCCGCATCCCGGCGCCCACCCGCGTGTTGTAAGTCCAATCCTTTCGAGTGTGCCCCCGAAGCCAGCCACTCGCAGCGCCGTGGCAGGTTTCGCAGGAAACGCCTTCATCCGGATGCACAGTCCGGGTGACGCGGTTCGGCGCGACCGATTGCAAGGGCGAATGGCAGACCGTACAGCGTGCGCTGGCTTGTGCCGTGGGAATGCCGAGGCTCTCTGCGATCCGTTCCGACCGTGAATCGAGCAGGACCGTAAACGCCTTGGTGTGAAAATCCTTCCGGCTCCAGGTGAAATACTGGCTGCGCTTCTCTCCCGCCCCACCGTGACAACTCGATGATTTGCAGCCGAGCGATCCGACAAAGGTGCCGCCGCTCTCCTGGATTTGACGCGGCTCCCTGGCGCGCAAAACCGGCGCGACCGAAAAAACAAGGATGCAGATCGTGACTACTCTCGGCAACACGCCAGCGAGATTAGCATCGCCGTTTCGCAAAATGCCACAGCAAACCTATTTCTCGATCTGGCCTTTCCGAAAACGGAAACCCCCGCCGGATTTCTCCGACGGGGGCCCGTTTACTATGCCGCCGCTGTTTTGGCGGCGCCTCAGAGCGAAGGGGCTGCCGCGATTACTTCGCGCAGCAGCTGATTTTCTCCAGACAGCAGCCAGCGCCGGGGCAGCAATCAGCCGAACGCGAAGTCGCGCTCGCTGTGCCGACCAGCGCCAGAGCCGCCAGGATCGTCAGTAGGTATTTCATAGAATCCTCCTGTTAAATTTCTCTTCTTCTCAGCCCGCAATCGCGGGGATGAGCCGACGTCCGAAAAGACTGGGCGCGCGGCGGCGGAACCGGCGGACGCTGCGAGCGGGTGCGCTCGGAAGCAATGAAAGCAGCGAACGATTCGTCGCCGACGGGAGGATAGACAAACTGCGCCCTCGTGGTAACGAAAAGCGAGAGACCAAACTGGCACGCCGCGCAACATTGCCGGTCCTGGTTCGGCTTTGGCGAATGATGATCGCAGGCGAGTCCGGCCGATTCTGTTTTCTTCTTCGCGCAGCAGCTCGTCCTCTCGGTTTCCGGGGCGGGATCCTCGCGGGGAATCGCAGCGAACGAGATTGAGCAGGAAAGGACCAGGCAGAGGAGGGATCGAAGCATTCCTCTCATCACGGGATTCAGTCTACCCCCTCTGACGGCACCTGTTCAATGATCGTTTCCCGGGGCGAGGACAACGAGCGCTTGAGTGGCACCGTGAAAATTAGGAAGATGCCTGCGTCGCGATGCCGGACCCAAGCGCTCCTCTTCCCTCCTCGAAACCGTTCGCGGTTGATCGAGTCGTTGGCGATTACCAGATCAGGGGCGAACTGGGACGCGGCGGGATGGGGGTGGTTTATCGCGCGCGGCAAATCACGCTGAACCGCATCGTCGGGCTCAAGATGCTCACCGGCCATTACGGACCGGACGAGCTGGCGCGGTTCCTCGCGGAAGCGGAAACGGCCGCCGGACTTCATCACACGAACATCATCCAGATTTACGAGGTGGGTGAAATGGAAGGGGCTCCGTTTTTTTCCATGGAATATGTCGAAAGCGGTTCGCTGGCGGATCGGCTCCGGAGTGGACCGATGGAAGAGGGCGAGGCGGCTCGACTGCTGATGAGCGTCGCCCGCGCGCTCCACTTCGCTCATCGCAACGGCGTGGTGCATCGCGACATGAAACCGGCGAACATCCTGCTCGATCCCGAGGGGGTGCCGAAGGTCGCCGATTTCGGAATTGCGAAACGGCTCACCGCCAACAGCTCGCTCACCCTTTCCGGCGCGGTCATCGGCACGCCGACCTACATGGCGCCGGAACAGGCGAGAGGAACGAGCCGCGACGTGGGCGCAGGAGCCGATGTCTATTCGTTAGGCGCGATTCTTTACGAGATGCTGGCGGGCCGGCCGCCGTTTCTGCCGGAGGATAGCGAAACGGCGCTGACCGTCCGGGTCATCACGGAAGACGCAGTATCACCGGCGTTTTATCGGCCGGGGATTCCGCGCGATCTCGAAACGATCTGCCGGAAGTGCCTCGAGAAACAACCGCGGGATCGTTATGAGAGCGCGGCCGCGTTTGCCGAAGATTTGCGCCGCTATCTCGACGACGAATCGATTCTCGCGCGCCCGCCTACGACCGTTGTGCGAACAATAAAATGGATCCGTCGTCATCCGTGGCGTTTCGTTTCGCAGGCGGCGCTCCTTATCGCGGCGATCGCAGGTGCCGCCTGGCTTTACGATTGGGAGTTCTATCAACGGGCGCACACCGAGTACGCCGGCACCGTTGAATATGTCAACGGCGGCCTCGAGCCGGTCACGCCATTGACGAAGGGGCAAACGGCTCATCGTTCCTTCTCTTTGCGACTCACCCGCAAGGGAAAACTCGGGCCAATCACATTAGTTGAAGTGCTTAACCCGCACGGCCATCCGGCCCTGCTCCGCCGGCTTCAGCTGGGCGAAGCAATCCCCCTTTACATCGAAGGCGTGGCGGGTGTGCAGCCGAATGCCGAAAAGGCCGCGGAGAGTTATTCTGTCGAATTCACTTATGACGGCCGGAAAGCCCGGGAAGCGACGGCTCGCGACCGGAACGGCACCGTCATTTGGCGCGTGCTTTACGATCATGCGGCCGGCGCCGGAAGAGCCCGCGCTCATTTCGTGAACGTCCGCGGCTTCGATGCCGCCCATGCCACCGGCGCGTCGCATATGGAGTTCGAGCGCGACTTAGCGGGACGTGACGTCAGCGTGAATTTTTTCAACGGGGCCGGGCAGGCTACGCCGAATGGCGAGGGTGTTTACGGTTACAGGATGGAGCGAAGCAAAGCGGGCCGGACGCTCCGGATAACGAACGTCGATGCGCAGGGCAAGCCGATGGCGAATCGTGCCGGCGTCATCGCCTACGCCATTTCGTGGGACGCCGATGGCCGCGCCTTTCGCCGGGAGATGCGGGATGGCGATGGAAAGCCGACATCAATCAATGGGATCGAGGCGATCGCGACCGAGTACGATGGCGCGGGCAATCCGACCCGCGTTCGGCTACTCGGGCCTGACGGCCAGCTGGCCCGCAATGACAAGGAATGGGTCGTCCAGGAGATTGCCTGCAACGGACTGGGCGAAGTCGTGTCCCGAAAGTATTTCAAACTTGGAACCGATGAAAAGTTGACCGGGGCAGGCGTGTGGTCGGCATCGTATGACGGGTCCGGTTATCCGAGTGAAATCAAGTTCACTGGCGCGCAGGATTCTCGATCCGCCCTCCAGCACGATGAGCGGGGTAATTTGACGGAGGAGAAAATGGTCGATGGCGAGGGTCATCCTGTCGTGAACGACAAGGGTTACGCGATCAAACGGCTGAGCTATAAGTTTGGGGCGGAGGGAATGTTTTGGGAAGAGAGCTATTTCGACCCGGCCGGCGCGAAAGCCTACTGCAGCGCCGGGTATCATCGCCTGACGGATCAATTCGATTCAACCGGAGTGTTGCGCCGCCTGACCATGGAGGACCTCGACCAGACCCGGTTCCATTACTATCGCGATGTCAGCGAGCCGGAGTATGATGCGCAAGGCCGGATGCGGCGCAATATTTACCGGAGCGAGAACGAACAGGGCCAGCTCGCGCTGGACGCAGGATTACCCTACGCCCAGCGCGAGGAAAACTACGATGAGAACGGGCGGATATTCCTGATCTGGGAACTGGGCTGCCCCGCCTCGGCGGGTGCCCCGACGTTCAGCACCGACCTGGAATGGCATAAGACCGGCGCGCATAAACACCGTATTCGCCAGGCGTGCGACCCGAATCGGAAACCGCTCGCGGTTACTTCCACCGGCGTTGCGGCGCGTGTTGAAGAAGAATTCGATCAGCTCGACAGGTTGGAACGGATTTATGAAACCGGGTTTGACGAAAAGACGATTGGTTTCAGCGTTCGCGAAGCCAGGTTTTCGGCCGGCAATTTTCAAAATGTAACCTTCACGCGCAGCAATGGCACCACGGTCGAGGCGGTGCGCGTGATCATCACGGCGGTGGCGCCCCAACAGGCAAAAGCGGCCGAGTTAAAAGTTGGCGATCAGCTTCTCGCATCGAACGGTGTCCCGGTGCGGAGCGCATACGAATGGGCGTCGGCGACGTTTTCCGGCGGCTGGATCGATGTGCTGCGGGACGGGAAACGAGTGCGGATCGAGGGGTTTGAAGCGGGCGTCCTCGGCATCGCGCTGGAAGACCGGGCGGTGACGAGCCCGTAGTTGAAGCCCGTCATCCCGAGCGAAGTCGAGGGATCTCGTGGCACATCGCGCGACGCTCATCGGGATCCTCCCCTTCGCTCGGGATGACAATCCGAGGGAGAGCTTGACCCCTTCCCGCCAATTTGCCACTCATGCGTTGAGGGATTTATGGCTGAATCGTCCACGCCCATGCCTAACGCCAGTCCACCAGCCAAGGATGAAGTCGAATTGCTGGAGGTTTTGCGATTGCTCATCAAATCAAATAAAGCCCGCACCACGGCGGACTTGTTGAAGTACGCGACCCAGTACGGCGCGCCCGAAGCGGAGGAACGGCTCCGCATGCTCGAGGCGGAAAATATTCCTCTGGATCTCGCCTTTGATGCAATCAGCGTCCAGCTCCGGATCATCGCCCACAAGAGAAACAGTGCGCTGCTCGCCGACTGCCGTGGACAAAAAGTAGGATTAATTCTCCCGATGCCGCCCGATCTGGCCCGGCTTTTCGTTCCGCTGGCCGAGGTCAGCTTTCTTCTTCCCGAGGAGGCGGCCCTCCACGGGCCCATGCATGAGCTGGCGGAAAACGCGATCAAAGGCTCACGGGCCTGTCGAGTCAAGGCGCAGGAAATGCAGACACTCGTTTTCGAAGCATTTCGGGAAGGCGGCGTTTTGTTTGCCGACGTCGCGGTGGCCGACGTGCTGGAGCCGAAAATGCTGCCGGCGGGAATTCGCCTCATTGCGCATCTCCGTCCTCATCGCAATCCGCGCGACGTCGCCATTCAACCAGGCTCCGCCGTTTCCTTCCTATGAAATCGTGCAAGGCCCGGTGGACGTTCTTCCTCTTCCTCGCCCTCTTCCTTTTTGGATCCGGTGCCGCTCTGGCCGCCACCGCCTCGACGGCTCACGATTTACCGCTGGATCCGAATTCCTGGCAGGCCAATTGGAGCGCCGGCGCCCTGATGCTCGTGCTGCTCTTCATTGCCTTTTTCGCCATGACCCGTTACGAGGTCCCGCTCCCGCTCGCGATGAGTCTGGTGAGTTGCTCGTTTCTGGTCATCCAATGGACGAGCGCGCCCGA
>JBBRMO010000109.1:0-7096 GCA_038230815.1 Chthoniobacterales bacterium | reverse complement strand
CCGGGCCCGAGAGTCAAAGTGCTGCCGAAGGCATCAGCATCAATCTTGTAAAAAGCCGGGTCACTCGTGGTAACGATCGTGCCGTTTCCTCCTATCGTGACATCGCCGCTAATCCTTAAAGTAACGTCGCTACCGTTGAGTGCATTTTCCAACTTTATCGCGCCGTTATTGGTTATGTTTCCGGCGAGAAACAGGATCTCGTTGGTGCTGATGGCCATAGTGCCGTTGTTGGTCACGTTGGAAAATTTACCCGGTCCGCGAAACACGCCACTACCGCTGGTCGTGATCGTCCCGCCCTCCAAGGTAACGTTACTGCTGATCCGAAACGTCGATAGGTCCAAGGCCTCCATCGTTCCACCTGCATTGAGAGCTTTTCCGCCATTCGTGCTGTAGATGGTAAAGGTTGATCCGTTGGCGGCGCGCAAGGTTCCAGAGTTAGTGAGAGGAGTGTTGGAAAAATTTTCGACGCGCATGGCGAGTCCTGCTGGAAGATTTGCCACGATAAGTCCCTGGTTAGTTACCTTGGCCATGTTCGTTCCTCCGGAAGGGCCGGGGCTGATGGTACCACTTCCCTGGACGGTCATCCCGGAGGCGATGGTGAAGGCCGCACCGCCGCTCACGCCCTCGATGTAATTCGAACCGTTATCCGAGAGAGAGACCGTACCCGTGCCATTTAGCGTGGTGTTATTGGCCATGCGCAAAATCGCGCCTGAACCGGTCGAGGTAAGACGGATCAAGCCATTGTTGGTGAACGTGCCGCCGAGTTGGATGGACTCACCGTTCGCGATGCCCATGGTTCCATTACTGACGATGTCTTTGAAGAGACCTCCGGTTGGGTCCCCTCCGATCGTTCCGTTCCCAGCGGTGGTAAGTGTTCCACCAGTCACAGTGACCGATGACGCGACGCGCACCTTTGCATTATCAGTCGCGGTGATCGTGCCACCGGTATTCGTGACGGTCGCAAGATCGCCGAAGCCGTGGATTCGCAAGGTGCCGCTGCCGCTGGCGCGTAAGATGCCGTCATTCGACAGAGCGGACCCGACCGGCGCGCCGAGCCCGATTTGCAGGAGGTTGTTCGGCTGCGTAGCCTCGATCAAGCCGTGGTTCACAAAATTCAGGAGGTGCTCGTTCCCGCCGAAGTAACCGAGGTTGAGCTGCCCCGCGCCGCGAATAATCCCCCCGGCCAGGATAGTTAACGTGTCGCCGTGGTTCAGTGCGGAAACGTAATTCTGGCCGCTATCCGACATGAGAATTTTGCCAGTGCCACCGACCACCGATCCGGTCGCGAGCCGCATCTGACTTCCGGCATTGGTGGAGTTCAATGTGATCACGCCGTTCAGTCCGAGCCCGGTGAACGCGTTCATCGTCGCGCTATTCGCGAGGTTCAAAGTCGATCCCACCACGACTGTGACGTTCTGCACATTGACTCCGATCCCGAGCGCGCAAGGCGTCGGATTATCGATCGCAACGTTGTAGCTCGGATTGTTATCCGGCACAGCATTACCATTAATGATGACGAAGTGACCGTTGTTCGGATAGGCGGTCGTGCTCCAGCCTCCGTCCTGTTCCCAAACGCCGCCGCCGAGGTAGTTGGCCGTGAAAGTGCCGGCGAATGCGGGCACCGCCAGCAGCGCCAGCATGAACAGCGAGAGAATGACAGCCTTGGTTTGTGAGACTTGCGTTTTCATTTTTTTAATTGCCCTTCATCGACCTAAAGCGGAACCGGCCTGAAAAAGGGGCCAAATATTTTTTCCGCATCGACAGTGGCTTCCTAGCGCGCGAAAATGCTTCGCATGATCTCATCGCCTCCCCGGGAGCACGTCACCCGGATGTTGATAGACTGGAGCAAAGGCGACACGGACGCGCCGGCGCGCCTGATGCCGCTCGTTTACGAAGAATTGCGGACGCTTGCTCACCAGTATATCCAGCGTGAGCGCCCGGATCACACCTTGCAGGCAACTGGACTCGTCCATGAAGCCTATCTGCGCCTGGTCGACCAAACGACGACGACGTGGCAGAACCGTGCCCATTTTTTCGGCGTCGCCGCCCAGGTAATGCGGCGCATCCTGGTCGATTACGCGCGCAGCCATCGCGCCGAGAAACGGGGAGGCAACTGGGATAAGCTCGCCTTTGACGAGGCGCTTGCGCCAGCCGCGGAACGGAGCGTCGACCTCATCGCGCTCGATGATGCGCTGAAGGATTTGATGTCCCTCGATGCTCGGCAGAGCCAGATCGTAGAGCTCCGGTTCTTCGGCGGCCTAACGAATGAAGAAGTCGGCGAAGTGCTTCAGGTTTCGCCGCGGACGGTGAAACGCGAATGGCGCATGGCGAAGGCGTGGCTCCGGCGGGAACTCATGCCCGAACCAAAATGAGGGTTCCTGACGGCACCCGCTGGGGACGTGTGAAGGAACTCTTCGAGGCCGCCGTCGATCTCGCGCCGCGGGAACGCGCCACCCTCCTGGATAACGAATGCGGCGACGACGACGAGCTTCGAAGTGAGATCGAATCCCTCCTCGCGTCCGACAACGACGCCGATGACTTCATCGAGCAGCCCGCCTTGGAAATGCCGCGGGATTTGTTCCCGGAACCGGCGCACGAACCCCTTGTCGGCCGTCACTTCGGTGCCTATAAAATCATTCGCGAAATCGGCCGGGGCGGTCTCGGCGCGGTTTATCTCGCGGCTCGCGCGGACGACGAATATCGCAAGGAAGTTGCGATAAAGCTCGTCCGGCGCGGCCTCGATACGGACGACATTCTCCGCCGGTTTCGCAACGAGCGGCAGATTCTGGCGCAGCTCGATCATCCGAACATCGCGCGCCTGATCGACGGAGGCACCACTGACGACGGCCTCCCCTACTTCGTGATGGAATATGTGAAGGGCGAACCGATCGGCATCTTTTGCGACTCGCACGCTCTCTCGACCGCCGATCGCCTGAATCTGTTTCGCAAGGCCTGCGCGGCTGTTACCTACGCGCATCAGAACCTCGTCATTCATCGCGACCTAAAACCATCGAACATCCTGGTACCGCCCGACGGCGAACCGAAGCTGCTCGACTTCGGCATCGCCAAATTGCTCGGCGCGGAAGAGGACGCTCTCTCGCAAACCATGGCCGGGCTGCGAATCATGACGCCGGAATACGCCAGCCCGGAACAGGTCAAAGGCGAGAAGATCACCACGGCAAGCGACGTCTACTCGTTAGGCGTCCTCCTCTACGAACTGCTGACCGGTCAGCGCCCGTACCGCCTTAAGACGCGCACCGCCGAGGAGATCGGGCGCGCCATTACCGAGCAGGAACCGGAACGGCCCAGCACTGCCGCCGCCAGGGACGACGGAAGCACCAAGAACCAAGCTCCAAGCTCCAAGCTCCTCCGCGGGGATCTCGACAACATTGTGCTCATGGCGATGCGCAAGGACCCGACGCGCCGCTACGCCTCCGTCGCCCAATTTTCCGACGACATTCGCCGGCACCTCGAAGGATTGCCGGTGATCGCGCGCAAGGACACGCTTCGTTACCGGAGCGGAAAATTTATTCGCCGACACAAGGTGGGAGTCGCCGCCGCCGTTCTCGTCTTCCTCACCTTGATTAGCGGAATCATCGCGACGTTCTGGGAGGCGCGCCGCGCCACCGCGCAACGCGACCGGGCAGAACGGCGTTTTGCGGACGTGCGCAAGCTTTCGAACGCGCTCCTGTTCGATATCGCGCCAAAAATCGAGCGCCTTGAAGGATCGACTGACGCCCGCCGCTCCCTCGTCCAGCGGGCCCTGGAGTACCTCGACTCACTCGCCCAAGAATCTGCCGGCGATTCTCAATTGCAGGGCGAACTCGCAGCCGCCTACGAAAAGGTCGGCGAACTTCAAGGCGCCCCACGAAAGCCCAACCTGAGCGACTATGCCGGCGCGATCGCGAGTTACGAAAAAGCGCGCGACATTCGAAAGCGTCTCCGCGAAAAAAATCCAGGCGATTTGGAAAACCTGCGGAGCTTCGCCGGCAACCTGAGCGCGTTGAGCACGATTCGCTGGTGGATGAGCGACACGACTGGTTCGCTGGAAGATTCGCAAGCTGCGCTCACCGCCTACGAATCGTTGCTTAAACAACAGCCGGACTCGCTCGAATTGCAGCTCTCGGCGGCGGAATCTCAGATCAATCTGGCGCACACCTATTATTTCAACGAACAGCTCGCGCCAGCCTACCCGCCGTTACGCCTGGCGCTCGCGGAGTTGGAAGCACTTCGGCAACGCGATCCCGAAAACATCGAAACGCTTCGGTTGCTTGGCCGCGCCCACACTCTCCTGAGCATGACACTTTCCTGGGATGGCAAACAAAAGGAAGGCGAAGAAGAGATGGCCCAGGCTTTCGCCATCTACGAGCCGCTCGCTGAAAAACATCCGCAAGACAGCGTGATCCGGCAGGGGCTGCTGGAGATGTACCTGCAAAGCTCGCAGCTTTTCGAGGACGCGGATCCCGCCCGCTCATTCGAGATCCTGCTCAAAGCCCGCGATGTCGCTGAAAAGGCGACCACCAGTGATGCGGCCAATGTCCAGGCGCGCCAAAACCTGGCAAAGACCGATTCGAGACTCGGGGTGATCGCGCTGCATTTGGGCAAGGCGCAGGACGCGATCGTGTATCTACAAAAATCCCTCATCACTCTTGGCGAACTCGAAAAGCTCGATCCGAGCCGGAAGACATACAGGAACGACATCGGTCGCGGCCTGATGTACCTTGGCCAGGCGAAGCATCTGCAGCACGCTTTTGATGATGCGCTCGCAGCCTATGCCCGGGCCGTGGCGACGTTCGAAGATATCGCGCGCGCTGATCCGCAAAATAACCAGCCGGTCCGCAAATTGGCCACTGTGTATCAATGTATAGGCGACGTGCACCGTGATGTGGCGGGCACGACCGCCGGAGTGCTTCACCAATCGCACCTCCAGACGGCCACCGAAAATTATCGGCGCGCGCTCGACATTCTTCTGGCTCTCCAGGCAAAAAAAGCGCTCACCGAATACGATCTGAAATATTTGGAAGATCTGCGAACCGCAATCTCGAAACTCCAAAACGAGTGAGGTTCAGAACCGCACCTTGAATCCGCCAGACGCCGTCCGCCCAAGCGCGGGAAAACCAAACACCTCCGAGTATTGTTCGTTCGTCAGGTTATTGATCCGGGCAAAAATCGAAACGCCCGAATTGATCTCGTACTCCGTCGCGAAATTCACGAACGCATAATCTTCGATGTCGAAATTCGGGCCGCCGAAATTCAGTTCCTCCCGGGCGTTGACAAATTTTGCTTCGACGGTCGTTCGCAGTTTTTTGCTCCAGAGATAGGAAGCCGAGACATACGCTTCATTGCGCGGCCGGCGCGGCAATCGCGCCCCCGGCAACTGGGTGATGTCCGCCGCCGACGTGTTCTCCGCGTCCAGATAGGTGTAGGTCGCCACGAAAGTCAGATCCTTAAAGGGGGTGACCCGCACTTCCGCTTCGATTCCCTGGGTCCGGGCCGCTCCAAGATTCAGGGTCTGGAATAGCCCGTTGAACCCGATCACATTCGAAAGGTCGTTATGAAAATAGGTGAGCCCGATCGCTACCCGGCCCTGGTAAAATCGTTGTTCAACGCCAAGGTCCCACCCGAGATTTTTCTCCGGTTCCAGGCCGAAATTGTTCCCGAAAATCTTGTCCTGGCTGCTGGGTGGACTGAATCCGGTCGCGACGCTCGCATGCAAATGCGTGTCCGTTTTCGCAATCAGATAACTCCCGGCAAACCGGTAGGTCCAGACATCGCCGAATTGATTGAAATGATCGTAGCGGCCACCCGCGACGAGGTTCAATCCCTTGAAGGGCGTCACGCTCGCCTGCAAAAAAACAGAAGTCTCTTCGGTCTTGTCGCTGATGAATGTTGGCTGCGGCCCAAACGCTTGGGAGATAAAGGGCCGTTCCTCCCCGGCGTCCACATGGCTGTAGAAAAATCCAGAGGTGAGAGTGAGCCATGAAGCCGGTTTAAGATCGTTTTGGTAATCGACCGTCGCCCGTTTGAATAACGCCCGCGTCGGCCCGACGAAACCGTCTTCATTCGGATCGTTCACCTGCCGTTCCTCGTCGTAGCTGAAGATCAGCCGGTGGTGCCACCACTCGACCGGCTTGAAATCGAGGTGGGGTGCGACCAGCCAGCGCTCAGTCAGGAAATTATCCCGCGGCCTGGGATCGAAAATCGTGTTCGGAAGCCCAAGATCGGCGAGCGAATAGGTCAGGAGGATGCTCGCGCGCAACTGTTCGTTAGGCGACCAGCCCAGGTTCGCGATCCCGCTGCTCAGGCGATACTGATTGTTTGGCCGCTCGTTGTCGGTATCGAGCCGACTCAGGCCGATCGAGTAATCGAATTGCTGCGCGGACCCCGAGCTGGTCAGAGTCTCGCGGAAGGTCGAGTTCGACCCACCTTCAAAACTAAATTCGCCTGAGGGCGGGCCACTTCCCTGCTTCGTGAAAATTTGAATAACGCCCGCCAGCGCCCGCGGACCATAAAGAGTGCTCTGCGGTCCACGAACGATCTCGATCCGGTCGATATTATCGGCCGTCAGATCGCCGAAATTGAATGCACCCTGCAAACCCTGGTTGATCGGAATGCCGTCGAGCAACACCTGGGTATGCTCGCTCCGTAACCCGCGCGTGAAAATCGAAGTGAGCGAACCCGGCGATCCCGATTGCACGACGGAAAATCCTGGGACCTCGCGCAAGGAATCCGCGACTCGATGCGTTTGTTTGATGGCGAAGTCGTCCGCCCGGATGACATCAATCGTGGCCGGCGATTCCTCTTCCGGCGTTTCGATGCGGGTCGCGCTGACGACGATTCCTTCCGTTTCCGCTTCCGAAGTGGGAAGCGCCGACGAAGCCGCTTCCTGCCCGCGTGCCAGGGATGCCATCAACCACAAAACGATGATGCAAAGCTCTGGGGAGCGCGCGCGTCTCGCGCGTTGGTTTTGGGGTCTCGCCAAAACAGTCTTTCCCTGTCCCCAGATATCACCGGCGAGACGTTCCCCTTCTAAGAGGAGTTTTCGAAAAGTTCGCGATGGCGAGACGCCATCGCCAGCACGCGAGACGCGCGCGCT
>JBBRMO010000108.1:0-7105 GCA_038230815.1 Chthoniobacterales bacterium | reverse complement strand
TCGCCGGCAGCTTGCCGGCGACATTGGGCGAAAGGTCGTCGGGCGAGGGCACGATCTTTTCGGCAAGCTGCCGAAAAGTGCAGGCTGGCAGCCTGCGCTCCCCGGATCGGCCAGGGCGACCCCATAGCAGGCTTCCCTATTTTTCCAGAGCAGCTATGCATTACCAGTTGTGAGCGAACGCATCCTCGGCGTGGAAGGCGGCGGCACCAAGACCGCATGGGTACTCGTCGAACGGGACGCCGATTCGCTGCGCGTGATCGATCAGGGAAAGTTGCCACCTTCAAATTTCCGTCTCGTCTCACCGGAACGCCTGCGAGCGATCTTCGAGCAAATGCCGCCAGAGACGGACCGACTGGGAATGTTTCTGGCCGGTTGCGCGACGGAGGAAGATCGCAACCTCCTGGCGAACTTATGCGGCCAGGTTTGGCCGAACGCGAAGATTCTTGCCGGAAGCGACCGCGACTCCGGTCTGGCGGCGGCGTTTGGCCGGGGAGACGGCATTGCCGTCAACGCCGGAACCGGTGCTTCTGTTACCGGGCGTCGCAGCGATCGAGTCGAAAAGGCCGGCGGCTGGGGACATATTTTGGGCGACGCGGGCGGCGGTTATTTTATCTCGCTCCAGGCGCTTCGTTTCATTTTGCGCGAATACGATCTGCACCGGGGCGAAGCGCAGTTTACTGCCACGATTCTGCGCGCGCTCGGGTTGAACAGCCGCGATGAACTCGTTCGCTGGGCCCAGACCGCGGACAAGATGGACGTCGCGGGACTCGCCCCGGTCGTTTTCGAATGCGCGATCAATGGCGACGAAAGCGTGATGAAAATCGTCGAGGAGGGTGCGGGTATGCTGAGCGAATACACCGCGGCCGTGGCGACGCGCCTCGGTCTCCTGGCGCCGAAGGTGATTTTGCTCGGGGGTCTCTTCCAACGCGACGGTGTCTACGTGCACGCCTTCCGCCGGAAGATGAAAAAGAATCTTTCCGATGCCCGGGTTTCAATGAGCGAACAGACGCCCGAAATGGGGGCTGCCTGGCTCGCGTCGCAAATGGAGGAGCGCGCCGCGGTGACGATCGCGCCAAGCGCAGGCGAAACGGCAAACTTTGCCCGGGCGTCGACCGAGCAGCGTAATCCGCGCTCCGAGAACCTGGAAAAGCTTGGCGCTCGGGAATTGGTGGAGCTGTTTGTCGAGGAGGAAAGCTTCGTCCAGGAAGCGTTGCGCAAAGAAACCGCTGCGCTGGGGCGTGCGATCGAAATGGTAGCGAAATCCCTGGGCCAGGGCGGGCGTTTGTTTTACGTCGGCGCCGGAACGAGCGGCCGCCTCGGGGTGCTCGACGCGAGCGAGATTCCACCCACCTTCGGCGCCTCGCCCGACAAGGTGCAGGGGATCATTGCCGGCGGTATCACCGCGCTCTCTCGCAGTGTTGAGGGGGCGGAAGACGAGCGAGGCAGCGGCGCGCTCTCGATTGATGAAAGAGGCGTGGGGAGGGCGGACATTGTCTGCGGAATCACGGCGAGCGGCCGGGCCCCATTTGTTCTCGGTGCCCTGGGCGAGGCAAAGAAACGCGGGGCCCGGACAATCCTTCTCACCTCCAATCCGGAACGCGATCGCCTCGAAGGGTACGACTTGGAAATCGATCTTCCCACCGGCCCCGACTTGTTGACCGGATCCACGCGTTTAAAAGCCGGAACTGCGACGAAGATCGCGCTGAATATCATCAGCACCGGCGCCATGGTCGCCCTCGGAAAAGTGCGCGGGAACCTCATGATCGACTTGAGCATTTCAAACACGAAGTTGCGCGATCGCGCCGTTCGTCTCATCGCGGAGTTGGCCAAATGCGATGCGAGGGAAGCCACGGAGCGACTGGAACTGCACGGCTGGAACGTGCGCGCGGCGTTGGAGGAATAGCGCGCCCAACTATCGCTGCGCGACTACCTGCAAGGACTTGTGCTTGCGCTGATGCTGCGCTGCCATCCGATGAATCTGCTTAGGGCTCCGATTCCGCAACTGCGCCGTCCGATGCCGGTGATGCCTGATCGGTTGGATGGTCTTGCTGTCGTCGGACGAGGAGAAATCGCTCGTCGCGGACACGTCATCGCGAAAATCGTCACCCACGCGATAACGCGCGAAAACTTCCGGCGTCACCATCCGCGAGCAGACATGGCCGCTTTGGTAGCGCAGGATAAATTTATAAAGGCCGGCCTCCGGCGCGGTCCAATATTCGGGTAGCGGGACCAGGATTGGTCGCCGGGAGGTCCCGGTCGGTCCGCGAAAAACAAACGCGTGAATTCCCTGGCAGTCGAGTACTGCCGTGTCGGGCACCTGTCGTGATTTCTTCTCCACCACGACAGCGGCGAAGGCCCCGCCGGCGAGAGAAAGGACCAGAATAACGGCGAGAAGTTTGGAACGCATGGACGTGGTTGGCACGGCGGTTTTCTAATATTTTCGAACCGAAGCCGCCAGCATTTTATTTGCATCAGGCCCAACTCGGTATCATTCCGAGCGCTCGTCGAGGAATCCCGGGCTGGAACCTTTAAAGGAACTTCACGGGATCCCTCGACTCCGCCTGGGATGAAAGGCCACCTTGCTGCCCGCGACCGCGATCGTGTTTCTGGAGAAGAACCCGGCGACGTAAGTTTGAGACTTCCGAAAAATTGCAAAATTTTTTTAAGCGCAATCGCACCACCACGCGCGAAGCAAAAGTAAACCAACCCAAAAGGAAAAACATATGCTCTGGACTATCTTTGTTGTGCTTCTGATTCTCTGGCTCCTCGGCTTCATCGGTCACGTCGGTGGCGCGCTGATTCATCTTCTGCTCGTCGTCGCGGTTGTCGTTCTGATCATCAATCTGATCTCGGGACGGCGGTCGCTCTAACGTTCCCGTCTTTGTGAAGCCCGCGGGAATTGTCGGGATCATCCTGATCGCGATTGGGATTATAGCGCTCGCTTACGGTGGTTTCAGCTACACGAAGCGCGAGAAGGTCATCGACGCCGGTCCCCTCCAGGTTAGCGCGGACCGGCAGAAGACGATTCCATTCCCGCCGATCCTGGGCGGGATCTGCCTGGTCGGTGGGATTATCCTGGTCCTGGCCGGGAACAGGAAGACCTAGGTTTCGTTCCCGGGTAGGGCGAGATCCTGTCGCGCCGCCGCTCTTTATCCTTGGCTTCGATAGCCGTGGCCCGGCGGGCGACGTGAGATCGGCGTGGATGAGGTCTCTCACGCTTCGCCCAGCGAAGGGACTCCAAGTCTACCCCCCGGCCTTCAACACCGCGAAGGTTTTGCTCCCTTTGCGATCCAGATAAAGCAGCACGCCCTTCCGCGGATCGGCCCTGTTCAGCGCGTCGCGAAACGACGACAGGCTGGTGATCTTTTTCCCGTCCACTTCGGTGATCACGTCTTCACGTTGAACATCCTGCGCCGCGGCCAGACTGTTTTCGGCCACGTCCGTCACGATCACCCCTTGATCGACCCCCAGTTTCAAACGGGCGGCCACTTCCTTGTTCAGTTCCTGCACCTGCAACCCGAACTTGTTTGACGATTCTTCCGGCTTCGATGGCGAAGGGGGTTTGATCTCGTTCGACGCCTGCGAAATGTCGTTAGGCAGCTCACCTGTCGTCACCGGAATCTTCAGGGTCTGCCCTTTTCGCCACACCGTCAGCTCAACGTTCTGTCCGATCTTTTTCTTCAAAATCTCCCGCTGAAGCTGGGTGTCGGTCGTCACCCCAGCACCATCCACCTGCGTAATGACGTCGAACGGACGCAGGTCGCTTTTATAAGCCGGCGCGTCCGCCTCGATCGTCCGCACCACCACGCCTTTCTCGAGCCCCTTGAACAAATCTCGGATCGACGGGTCGTCGCCTAACGATTCGATGCGGATGCCGAGCCACGGCCGCACGATCTTGTGCCCGGCAATCAACTGCTGTCCGATCTCGTTGGTCAGGTTGCTCGGAATGGCGAACCCAAGCCCCCGATTTAGCCCGTTGATCAGGGTGTTCATCCCGACCACTTTTCCGTCGATGTCGCAAAGCGGTCCACCACTGTTTCCCGGGTTAATCGAGGCGTCGGTTTGTAAATAATCCGAGATCGAATAGCCGCCCGTCGCGATCAATTTGCTCCGGCCTTTCCCGCTGATCACGCCGTAGGTGAACGTGTAATCCAGCTTGAACGGCGCCCCAATTGCGAACGCGAACTGCCCCACCCGAACCGCTTCGCTGTCGGCAAACTGGGCCACGGGAAGATTGGTCGCGTCGATCTTGATGACCGCGATATCCGACTTTTCATCCGTGCCGACGACCTTCGCCTTGAATTCGCGGCCGTCTTTCAGTTTGACGTCGATCTGGTCGGCGCCTTCCACCACGTGGTAGTTCGTGTAGATGAAACCGTCGGCCCGGACGATGAATCCCGAGCCCTCGCTCTGAGTTGGCTGGGGGGATCGTGGACCGCGCCGCGGCCCGTTTTCATCCTGAGGTTGCTGGAAGAACAGATCGTCGAGCGCGGAGGTATCCGGCCCCTCGCTTTTTTTCGTGACCTCGATGATGACAACCGTCGGCGCGACGATCTCAAACACCTTGGTAAACGCGCTGTTGAGCTGGTGGACCACGTCCTTCCCGGCGTCGGCCGCGGCTGGTGGAACAGTCGAGGTGGGGCCGGTTTCCGGCTGGGAGAGGGGCGGCGCGGCGCGCAATGATTGAACAGCCGCGAGAAGAATTACGAGAAAGGCGAATCGCATGGTTTTGGACTTGGACAGGGGCGTCACCTTAGCTGTTCAACCGGCATTGTGCGAGTGCCCCTCTTTTCCTGCTCTTGCTCATGATCTTGATCCTGATCCCGGACTGGCGCGTCGATTTCAGGAAGGATCAGGAGCAAGAGCAGGAGCATGAGCAGGAGCAAGAGCAGGAGCATGAGGAGGGCGGCTGGAGGCCGACGGTCCCCACATTGACACGATGCTTAACCACCTTAACGTTTCCGTGAACCACTTAAAAATGCTCACTCTTGCCCAAGGGAAAATGGATAGAAAAGAGTTCGTCTCGCACGCGCCCGGCTATTGGCCGGGGACCCCGCCTGAACTCTGGAATGATTGGAAATGGCAGCTCAAGAACCGGGTCACGTCGCTGGCCCAGCTGGAGCAGCATCTCAACCTGTCGAATGAGGAACGCAGCGGGGTGCTCCTCTCCGGGGACAAGCTCGCGCTCGCCGTAACCCCCCACTTTTTCAACCTGATCCCGCGCGATAACCCGGAGGATCCGATCCGCCGGCAGGTGATTCCGCGGATCGAGGAAACCTGGACGTCGCCCTACGACATGGTCGATCCCTGCGGTGAAGATTCGCACATGCCGGTGCCGGGTCTGGTGCATCGCTATCCGGACCGCGTCCTGTTCCTGGTGACGGACCGCTGTGCCAGTTACTGTCGTTATTGCACCCGGAGTCGCGTCGTCAGCGGCGTCGGCGAACAGGAACTACATACCGATTTCGAGCAGGCTTTTCGTTATCTCGAACAACACACCGAGGTCCGCGACGTCCTCCTTTCCGGCGGCGACGCCCTCATTTTCAGCGACGATAAACTCGAAGGGATCCTGAAGCGCCTCCGCGCGATTCCGCACATCGAATTTGTCCGGATCGGAACCCGAGTTCCAATTTTCCTGCCTCAGCGCATCACGCCCGAGCTTTGCGCGATGCTGCAAAAATATCATCCGCTCTGGATGAGCGTGCACGTCAATCATCCGCGCGAACTGACCATCGAAGTGAAACAGGCGCTCGAGCGTCTCGCGAACGCCGGCATCCCGCTGGGCAACCAAAGCGTTCTTCTCGCTGGCGTGAACGACGACATCGAAACGATGAAGACGCTGGTGCAGAAGCTCCTGATGTGCCGGGTTCGGCCATACTATTTATACCAGTGCGATTTGATCACCGGCTCTTCGCATTTGCGCGCGTCCGTAGCGAAAGGCATGGAAATCATCGAGGGTCTGCGCGGCCACACCACCGGTTACGGCGTCCCGCAATTCGTCATCGACGCTCCCGGCGGCGGCGGCAAAGTCCCGATCAATCCCGGTTACGTCCTCTATCACGACAACGAAAAAATCGTGATCCGGAATTACGAAGGCAATATCTTCGAATACCCCGAGACCGGCGCCGACCAGACCGTCCAGTTCGCTCCGCAACGCGAGTACCATGACGAGTACTTATACTCGTAAGACTGCAATCGAATTGCAAGCAACCGCTCCTGTTGCCGAACCGAAGTCGCCGGCGCTCCACGACCGTTGCGGTTTCCCTTCGCAAACAATCTCGCCGCCGGTGACTGTCTTCGCGCAGGTTGTCTTGAGAATTTCGAGCTAGGGGATGTTCATGATGGCTTGGTGAGTGCGGTGAGGTCGGAGAGTTTGCGTCCGTCGCCCCTGGTCAGAGAGCCTCTTACTTACCGGATAAGACATTTCCGAGTGCGCGGGAGAATTGTATTGACCCGTCTAGCGACGGTCGCTACTACCGACAGCAATTATCGCGGCAGTCTGCGGCAGGGTTAATTCATCATTGATCCGATCGCTCCGATTATGAAACCAACCAGCAATCGCGTTTTTCTTATTTGTGCCGCTCTCGTCGCCCTCGCTGGTCTGGACGCGCGCGCCGGCGAATTAATGAATCTTTCGACGCGCGGGTCGGTCGAGGGCCGCGGGTCAGTCGGCACCGGGGAGAATGTTCTTATCGGTGGGATAATTATCACCGGCAGCGGCACGAAACATATTCTTTTGGAAGGTCTCGGCGCATCGCTGAGCAAGGCTGGCGTAAGCTCTGCGGCCACGCTTCAGGATCCGCTGTTGGGCCTATACAACAGGAACGGCGATCTCCTCCAATCCAATGACGATTGGCGCTACGGTCCGGAGTTAGATATCGAAGCCAGCGGGCTCGCCCCGAGCGATGACTATGAACCGGTGATCATTGCCGATGTTGCCCCGGGAAACTACACCGCCATTGTAAGTGGCTACGCTCACAGCCGTGGGATCGCGGTCGTCGAGGTTTTCGATCTTGATGGTGCAAGCAGTGCGCGGTTGGCTGAGCTATCTACTCGTGGCAGCGTTCAGCTTGGCGATGGGGCTCTCATCGGCGGATTCATCATC
>JBBRMO010000107.1:0-7144 GCA_038230815.1 Chthoniobacterales bacterium | reverse complement strand
GCCACTCGCACGCCATAATTCCAAGGCCTGGTCCTTGTATTCATCAGTGTAGCTCGCTCTCTCGCGAGCCGGCTTTCTTAATTGTGTTTTCATGTGGGCTCCTATGGGTTTTGATCCCATGCCCACTGTCCGTCAAATCAGGGCAACCCCATTTCGACTTTAACTCCCTTCGCGAACTCGGGCCTCCTTGTGGCATCTGGATTGCCGGGTCTCATCAGTCATGATGGTGGCAGCCTCATTAGCCACGATGGGGGCAGCCTCATTAGTCACGATGGGGGCAGTCTTATCAGCCATGACGGAGGCAGTATCATTAGCGAGCACGGGGCCGGGCTGGTTTCCGCGGGTGGCGGTAACATCGTGTCGCAAGGCGGCGGTAACACTCTGTCTCAGGGCGGCCGCAACATCGCTCAGCTTCCCAACGGGTCCGCAGCCGCGCCTACGGGGGGATTCACCCAAACGGCTGGCGAAACGAACTTGAATCTCATCCAGATTACTGGCCCGGTAACGATTAACGGCGGTGTGCTGAGCGGCACGGGGATCATCGCGGGCGACCTCACGCTCAACGGCGGTTTTATCTCGCCCGGTCATTCCGCAGGTATCGTTGCCGTCACCGGTAACTATACGCAGTCGATGCAAGGCACGCTGATCGTCGAGAACGGCGGCCCGAATCAGAACCAGTTTGACCAGCTGCAGGTCGGTGGCGCAGCTAGTTTGGATGGCAATCTCGAGATCCGAACGATTAATGGCTACCAACCGGCAACCGCGGATACATTCAGCCCGTTAGGCTATAGCTCGGTCACTGGGTCGTTCGCGGCGATCAGCTCAAACGCGCAAGTCACGCTCAACCCGACTGGTCTGGTCAGCTCAGTAGATATCACAAAATCTCAGCCGACTACTGGGCAACCGTTAAACATCGCCACCCGCATGAGCGTTCTCTCCGGCGATAACGCCTTGATCGCCGGTTTCATCGTCACCGGCCCGAGCGGCTCGACCAAGAAAGTGCTCATCCGCGGCATCGGCCCTTCCCTGGCAAATTTTGGCGTATCGGGAACTCTGTCCGATCCGTTGCTGGAGTTGCATAAGTCCGACGGGAGCGTCGTTACTAATGACAACTGGCAGCAAGGTGATACCAGCCAGATTCCGAGCGGCTTTGCGCCGAGCGATCCGCGCGAGTCTGTCGTAGTGGCCACACTTACGCCGGGTAATTACTCCGCCGTCCTCAAAGGAGCGCACGGCGAAACCGGCATAGGTCTTGCCGAAGTGTATGATCTGGATTCGGCGTCAGCGGCGCAGTTGGCCAACATTTCCACGCGTGGTTTTGTCAACACTGGCGACAATGTCATGATCGGCGGCTTCATCGTCGGCGGCACCGAACCGGCGAAGGTATTAGTGCGCGCGATAGGTCCTTCCCTTATCCCCTTCGGTGTTCAAGGTGCACTCACGGCCACGACACTCGAGCTGCACGACGCAAACGGCGCTGTGATCAGCAACGAAGGCTGGCGCAACACGCAGGAAGCCGACATCATCGCCACCACGATTCCGCCGGGCAACGATAACGAGGCCGCGATCCTCGCTACGCTCGTCCCCGGTAACTACACCGCCGTCGTCCGTGGGAGGAACAATACGACCGGCATCGGTCTGGTCGAAGCATATAATCTCCAGTGAGCGCTCGCTCTGCGCCTTCGCATCCAAGTGTGAAACTTGCTCGGAGAACGCTAAATGGCGGGCGAATCCAAGGGAATTATCACTGCGGCGCGCTCCCGGAAATGACTTCGCAGGGGCGGGACTTAAGGCGCGTTCGTGAGCGAGCCCGTGGCGCTCGCTGAGGATATCTCGGCTTTAAGGGCCGTTATGAATTTCTGGGCCTCCGATAAATTGCCCTCTGTGGCGGACAGATAAATGCTGGTCGCCTTCACTCGATCACGAGCAATAAGGGCATCCATGACCGCCTCGCGTTCTTCCGGTTTCAATTCTCGCTTCATTTGCATCGGGACTGAGCCATCGTTCAAAGCGATCGTCCAACGATTTAGTCGGTTCGGTGCAAAAAGTCCTTCCGGGCGTCGGTAAGAGGGACGAACTGACCCCGTCTCGAATGGTTTTGTTGCCAGGGGGCTCTTCGGAACACAAGGAAACCATACGTTGGCGTCTCCAGCGACGATCTCGGGTTAATTGGGAATCAGAGTGGAATTGACCGGGCGAACCCGCTACCCTTCAAGGCTCGCGATGCAAGGGACTTTCTACCACGCCGAATTCGACCAGCCGCATCCTCAGCGAACGCGCGCGATCCTGAAGGCGCATCCGGAGGTCCGGTCCCTGTTGCGCCGGAATCCCTATACCGCGCTCGTGGCCGTGCTGATTCTGGCAGTTCAAGGTTCGATCGCCTACGGCATTTCCCGCCTCGGTCACAATGGCTGGTGGATGAGCCTGATCGTTGCCTATGGGTTCGGGGCTTTCGCCAACCATTGCACCTACGTCATCATTCATGATGCCACCCACAACCTTGTCTTTCGCAACAAGACCCTGAACAAGTTGGTCGCCATTGTTGCTGATCTGCCGAACCTTTTTCCCGGCGCGATCGGTTTTGGCGTCTACCATCTCAAACATCACGCCCACCAGGGCGACTACGAATCCGACGCCGACATCCCCAGCCAATGGGAAGCGCGCCTGATCGGCAACAAATGGTACAGCAAGGCTTTCTGGCTGTTCTTTTTTCCCGTTTTTCAGATGACGCGGCCCCCGCGTTTGAAGGCGATCACGCTTTGGAACCGCTGGACCGTCGCGAATTTCGGGTGCGCCATCGCCTTCGACGTGGCGGTTTTCTATTTCTGCGGCTGGGCGGGCCTGTGGTATCTGGGATGTTCCTTTTTCTTTTCCATCGGCCTTCATCCCGTGGGAGCGCGCTGGGTGCAGGAACACTATACGCTCGATCCGGACCAGGAAACGTTCAGCTACTACGGGCCGATCAACCGGGTGGCGCTCAACGTGGGTTATCATAACGAGCACCATGATTTCCCATCCATCGCCTGGAATAACCTGCCGAAATTACGAGCGATGGCCCCGGAATTCTACGATTCGCTGCGGTCGCATTCTTCCTGGGGCCGGTTGCTGATGCAGTTTTTGTTCGACCGGCGGTATACCCTATTTTCCCGCGTCGAGCGGGCGGGGGACCCTCCGTTGGCCGGCGCTCCGGTCTCCACGGTTCCCCTGGGCTTTCCAATGGCCGGGAATTAGGTTCAAATTTCGGGTGTTTTGATGGGAAAAGGCGGTATTTTTTCTTATGGACGTATCCCGCCCATTTCCATATCTTGCTGGGCTGCTCAATCGAATGACCATCCTGGCGGACGCTGCTAGGTCTCGCCTCATTCGCTCGGTTAAGAATAATCGACAGGCGTGCGAGAGCCGCACCTTCCCGATATGCCTCTGAATCCAGATTTCTTAGCGCCGAAAAATGGGGCGAGTCCCACGGTCGGAAACGACCCGAATAAATTTAGCCTGGGGGATTTCCTGGTGGGCGACAGCAAAGACCCGTTGAAGCCGCCGACGGGGTTTACGAAATGGCTTCACGACATTGAGCTGGCAGTCGAGCTGTATGAGCCGGTCCTGCTCGGTCCGGCCGAGGCGCGCACGACGTTGAACTACCGCGGCAAATCACTCCCGGTCATCAATTTTTCTTCTTACAATTATCTCGGCCTCGCGAATCACCCCGAGGTAATCGCGGCGGCGCACGAAGCATTGGCCACCCACGGTCTGGGCGCGTGTGGCTCGCCCGTTCTGTCCGGGATGACCGATCTCCATCGCCAGCTCGAAAAAAAGATGGCGGAGTTTCTCGGTTACGAGGACGCAATGCTTTTTAACAGCGGGTTCGGGGGCGCGCTTGGAGCGATCTCAGGACTGATGCGAAAGTCCGATGTCGCCGTTATGGACAACCGTTCTCACCTGAGCCTGCGCGACGGAGCGGTCCTGGCGCGGACCCGCTGCGAGCGGTTCGATCACAACGATGCGGAGTCGCTCGACGCCGCTCTCACGCGTCACAAGGGGAAACGAAAACTGGTGATCGTGGAAGGCATTTATTCCATGGACGGCGATTTCGGCCATCTGAGCGAGGTGATGGATGTGGCGGATTCGCATGAAGCGCAGGTTTTCGTCGACGAAGCGCATTCGATGCTCGCCTGCGGTGATCATGGCCGGGGGGCGGTCGAGCATTTCGGCGTGGAAAAGAGGGTTCAGATTCTTTATGGGACCTTCTCGAAGGCGTTCGGGGCGATGGGCGGCTTCGTCGCTGGTTCACGAGAGACGCTCGAGTACCTACGGTTCTATTCGCATCCCTACGTCTATTCCTGCGCCCTTCCGCCCGTGGTGGTCGCTGGGATTCTGAAGGCGCTCGAACTTGGAACAACCCGTCCGGAACTGCGCCAACGGCTCTGGGAAAACGCCGCTTATTTTCACGCCCAACTCGATTCGCTCGGGATCGATACCGGTGACTCGACGACTTATATCATGCCGATCGTGATCGGCGATCGCGAGCGCTTGTATCAGCTCGGCCATGAACTGCGGCAGCGTGGACTCTGGGTCGCGCCGGTCGATTATCCGGCGGTCCCGCAGGATAAGATCTGTTTCCGCGCCTGCGTGACGGCGAACCACACCCGCGCCGATCTCGATGAAGCGCTTAATATTCTTTCGGACACGCTCCTGCCGGCCCGGCTGCCCCAGCTGGCGCACGCGCATTGATGCGGCCGGAGAATTGAGCATCGTAAGCGTATGGGTCTGCATTACGTTTCGAACAAGAACGAATCCGTCCGGATGTTCGAGAGCCGGTTCATGGAGTTTTTCTCCCATGTTCACCCCGTCACGCCCTTGGTGATTTTCCTGCCGGTCATCGGCTTCATGCTCCAACTCGCGGTCCGGCACTCCATGGCGATGGTTGCGATTGCGGGCTTTCTCCTCCTCGGGGTTTTTCTCTGGAGTCTGGTCGAATACACAATGCACCGCTGGGTTTTCCATTATGAGCCGAGCAGCCGCCTCGGGAAGCAGCTCCATTTTCTTCTTCATGGCGTGCACCACGATTATCCAAAGGACGCGAGCCGCCTCGTGATGCCGCCGATCGTCAGTATTCCACTCGCGCTTTTCTTTTACGGAATGTTCTTGGTCGCGTTCGGCCGCGTCGCGCCGGCCGCGTTTGCCGGATTTCTCGCGGGCTATCTTTTCTACGACATGGTGCACTATGCGACGCACCATTTTTCGATGAAACGCGGGATGTGGCTCTGGCTGAAGAAGTATCACATGCGGCATCATTACGACGACGACCATGTCGGCTACGGCGTTAGTTCGCCGCTTTGGGACTACGTTTTCGGCACCAGGGCGCCGCGCCCGCAGACGGAGCCGGGTGCCTTAGAAACTGATCGACGCCTCGTAGGCACGTCGAATCACTGAAAGACAGACCGCGGCCTCTTCGAAGGATTCTCTCGAGGCTTCCGGCGAGCGAAACCCCGCGATCACGTCCGGCAACATGGCGGCAAACCAATCCGCGTGATGCGACCCCGCGGATAACGCGCTCTCGAATCGGATCTCTTCGTCGCCGACCTTAAGCGTGTCGTCGTCAACCGTGATGGTTCCGCGGTCCCCGTTCAATCGGATCGTGTTTCGCCGTCGATCTGCCCGCCAGGTCAGGAAGATTTTCGCGTGACCATTTGGAAAACGCAGACTCAAAGTCGCTTCGTCTTCAATCCCGGACGGCGTTGGCCGATGCAGCGCAGCCTCCACGGCCACGGGATCTTCTCCGAACCAGTGGCGCGCGAGATAGACTGAGTGCCAGCCGTGATCCATCAGGACGCCACCGCCGGCGATGGACGGGTCGCGTCGCCAATTCGGATGATTCGGGTCGACGGCGGCGCAATCCTCGATCCGCAGCGTTTCGATTTCGACCTCACGGACGGGGCCAATGGCGCCCGAGCGCAACGCCTGGGTCGCCCGCCGAATGATCGGTGCGTATTTCCAGTTGTGGACCGGCAAGACGACTCGCCTCGCCTGGCGGGCCATTGTTCGCACTTTGTCGAGTTCGCCGAAATCGAGCAGGAGCGGCTTTTCACACAGAACATTCCAACCGCGGGCGAGGGCCTGAAGGATCGGCCCGCCATGCAACGCCGGTGGTGTGCAGATGTCCACAAAGTCGATCTCGGGGCCGCTCTCTAACTCTTCGATCGAGGCGAATGTCGTAACTGACGGCAAAGATTCTGCGGCGGCTTTCCGGCGTGTTTCCGTCCGGTCGACTACGGCCACGATTTTCGCTTCGGAAGACTGCGCGTAGGCCGGCCAGTGCCCATTTTGCGCGACCGCCCCAAAACCGATTATCGCGCCCCGTAGCACGGTTTATTCCGCTTCGAACTGCTCGAGCACTCGATCAATAATTTCGAGCGCGGAATTTGCCTGCTCGGCGGAAAGAATAAGCGGCGGATGGACGCGAACCCGCGGCGTGTAACTCATCAGGATGAGCCCCTCCGCCAGACCGCGCTTAAAGAACTCGATACATTTCTCCTTCGGCAGCGGCGTCTTTGTTTGCTGATCGGTCACGAGATCGAATCCGACCAGGAGGCCCCGCCCTCTCACGTTGGCAATGGACCGTCGCTTCGCCGCCAGTTTTTGGAATCCTTCGCGAAGTAAACGCCCGACCCGTTCCGAATTTTCCACGAGCTTATCGCCTAAAATCGTCTGGATCGTGACCAGGGCCGCCGCCGCGGCGAGCGGGTTTCCTCCGTAGCTTGAAGAAGAGGCACTGGGCAGCGAAAACGGCTTGGCCGACATGATCTCGTCGGTTGAAACCAGCGCGCTCACCGGGAACCCGGACGCCATTCCTTTTCCAAGTGTCATGATATCGGGCACGACTTCATCATGATTGCATCCGAATAATGTCCCGGTGCGTCCGAACCCGGTGATCATTTCATCGGCGAGCAACAAGGCGCCGTATTCGTGGGCGACATCGCGGACCTCGCGGAGAAAACCCTCGGGAGGCACGATATTGCCCGCCGTGCCCTGGATCGGCTCGATCACAATCACAGCCGGGCGTCCGCCCACTTCTTCTTCGATCACGCGCCGGAGCTGTTTGATGGCGTCTTCGCGGCACTCATCCGGTGAGCCGTCGAATTTTGTC
>JBBRMO010000106.1:0-7155 GCA_038230815.1 Chthoniobacterales bacterium | reverse complement strand
GGTTGCTTGCGCCGCACCTGATGGTTTACGACACCATTTATTCGAAGGGGCCGACCGCTTTCGTGTCCAGCGCAATCGAAGCCGGGGCGCGCGCGGCCAATGGTTTGTCGATGCTCCTCCATCAGGGCGCGCTCGCGTTCGAGATTTGGTTCGATCGCGCGGCGCCGATTGAAGTGATGCGAAAAGGTCTTCTCTAGCCGTCGCTATCTCCAACGAGGGAACTCTCTTTGTGCGGCGACGAGTCGGGCGCAAAGGCCCCTTCCCCATTTATCTCTTCCGAGCCGCACCCACTCGGCGGAGTAATCATAGATTTTCCCGCGCCATTTCGGAGCCGCGTTTCGCGGCAGCTTCGACGGCGGCGATCAAACTCTGGGAGGTTTTCATTTGCTCCATCGTCGCGAGGCCGGCGGCCGTCGTTCCTCCGGGTGTGACGACCATGTTCCGAAGCTCTTCCGGCGAAAGTTTGGTCTCGGTGGCGAGTTGGGCGGCGCCGAGAACGGTTTGCGTGGCCAAGGTCAAAGCCACCTCCCAGGAGAGTCCCATCTTTTCTCCGCCGCGGGCCAGCGCTTCGATCACGGTGTAAACGAACGCCGGCCCACTTCCAGAAAGGGCGGTCACGGCGTCGATTTGGTTCTCAGTGACTTCGACAACCGCGCCGATCGCGCTGAAAAGATCGCGGGCAATCGAAAACTCGCCCTGAGTGGTCCGTTCGCCTCTGGCCAGCGCGGTCGCGGCGCGGCAAACCGCGGAGGGTGTATTCGTCATGGCTCGCATGAAATGCGCGGCGGCGACTTTTTCCATGGCCTGGAGGTAAACGCCGGCCGCCAGCGAAATTACGAGTTTTCTCTCCAGGGGCGGCGCGATTTCGCCGAGGAGCGGCAGAAGCACCCCCGGCTTGACCCCGACTAAAATGATTTCCGCTTTCTCCGCTAACTCTGAGTTCTCGGCGGTTCCGATAATCCCGAGATTTTTTTCCAGCGCGCGCCGGGTCGGCTCGTGCGGTTCGCCTACCAGGATCGCGGAGGGAGCGCAGTATTTCGCCCGGACGAGGCCGCGGATCACCGAGCCGGCGAGCTTGCCGCCGCCAATGAAACCGAGGCGAATCGCCCCGGGTGAGGTTTGAGATTCCATCTTGTTGCCGCATATTAACCAATGGTAAGCGCTGGTGTAAATTTCGGTCTCGATCTCGCGGAGGAAATCGCGGAGCTGAAACGGGAGCGGAACGCTGTGATCCTGGCCCATAATTACCAGGTCCCGGAGCTCCAGGACATCGCCGATTACGTCGGGGACTCGCTAGGCCTGAGCTACCAGGCCGCCCAGACCGACGCGGACGTCATTCTGTTTTGCGGCGTCCACTTCATGGCGGAAACGGCCAAGATCCTCAATCCGACGAAAAAGGTCCTGCTGCCCGATCTCGACGCCGGCTGCTCTCTCTCGGAATCGTGTCCGCCGGAAAAACTGAAGGCGTTTCTCGACCAGCGCGCCGCGAAAAATTATTACGTCATCGCCTACATCAATTGCAGCGCCGGAGTGAAAGCGCTTTCCGACGTGATCTGCACGAGCGGGAACGCGGAAAAAATCGTGCGAAGCGCGCCGGCCGACCGCAACATTCTGTTCGTGCCGGATCAGAACCTGGGCGCGTGGGTCATGGAGCGCACCGGTCGCAAGATGGATCTCTGGCAGGGGAATTGTTACATCCACGTCGAGTTCACCGCGCGGAGCATCAGCAAGATTCGGGAAGAGTTTCCGCACGCGCCGGTTATCGCGCATCCGGAGTGCACTTACGCGGTGCGGCTGCTTGCGGATGAGGTTTGTTCGACGGAAAAAATGGTCACGTTCTGTCGGGAATCGCCCGCGCGCGAAATCATCGTGGTGACCGAGGCAGGAATGCTGCACCGATTGAAGAAGGAGATCCCGGGCAAGCTATTCATCCCTGGCCCGACGGAAAACTGTTTCTGCGGTGAATGCCGGTTCATGAAAATGAACACGCTCGAAAAAGCGCATGCCGCGCTCTTGAATATGGAGCCCGAGATCACGCTGCCCGAGTCGCTCCGCAAACGCGCCGAAGCTCCGATTCTCCGAATGCTGGAGCTGAGCAGGTAGGTTCTCTGGGGACGGCCTGCCCTCAGTCCGTTGGGCGCAATCGCGGCTTCGTTCTCTCCGGCACGAGGGTGTGGTGGCTCCAGCTTTCACTTGTCACTCGACACAATCCCCGTTTCACTTCTGCGCAATGCAGCGATCTACTCTCTGGCTCATGCTCGTGGTCCTGCTCCTCGGCATTCTTTTTTTGCGTGAGCCGCGCCTCGAACAGTCCGAGGAATTTTTTCTGCGCTGGCTGTTAAAGAATTCCGACCCCCATGGCCCGGCTGCCTCGCTCACCGTGGTCGATATCGGTCACGACAATCTGATGGAACGCGAGCCGGCGAAGGAAGGGGACGAAAATTCGCCGCATTCCGGCGCCAACGTCGTTTCGCCGATGGAGTTTGCCCTCTTTCTTCAATCCGCCCTCGAATTCCAGCCGACGGTCGTGGCGTTCGAGAATGTCCTGAAATGGCGCGATACAGAAAAAGATCAGGAACAGGTCTTCGTCGATCAGGCGATGCGAGTGCCGCGGCTTCTTCTTGCAGCTGAATTGACCACCACCCCTGATCTCGATGCGCCGGGGCCGGAGGTTCCGGGTTTCGCGCAGGTGACCGGTAAGCGCGGCGATCTCGTCGAATTTTCCGGCATCGGCCGCCAGCCCAATGAAGAGATGCGTCTCATCGCAACAGCGGGATTTACCAATCTTCCTGATGAAATCTCCGATGGAATCCATGTCCCTCTGCTGTTTCGTTACCGGGGCGAAGTCATTCCTTCGTTTGCGCTCGAGGCGATTCTGCTTTGGCTCCGGGTGACACCGGGCGAGGTGTCGATCGATCTCGACTCCCACATCTCCCTTCCGCACGGTCGAAAAATTCCGATCCGTTCCGATGGCACTCTCTTGATTTCTCCCAACGCCAGCCGGAAAGCGCGTCATATCGGGCTGGGCGACCTCCTCGTCGCCGCGCAGCAGCGCGATACCGGAAAGAAACCTGAGATGGATTCGCTCCGCGACCAGATCGTCCTCGCGCGGACGCCGGCGAACCCGCTCTCGCCTCCGGATGTTTTCGCCGCGACCATCGCCACGATTCAATCGAGCGCCTACGTCCGCCGCGTGAGCTGGATTTTCGATTGCGTGGTTCTTCTCCTGGCCGCGGCCGTGGTGGGAAAACTGCGCGACATTCCGCGGGTTGATCTGGTGCTGGGTGCGATCGCGTTCACGGCCGCGTATTGCCTGGCAGCCCTTGGGATCGTGTCCCGCTGGCTGATCTGGCTGCCCGGTTGCCTTCCGTTGGGAGCGGTCTGGCTGTTGGTCGTCGTTTCAATCGTGATCCCGCATCGTTTCCGCATGAGTCGGGATGTCATCGCGATGCCGCCACCGATTCCGTGAGCGCATCGATCGACGAAATAATTACGCGGCTCCATCGCCATGGCGTGATCGATATGCACTTCGATCTGCTGATGGATTTATACGACAAACGCGCCCGCAAAAATGTCCTGGCGACAGATTTTGTCGGTGACCTCGAAGCGGGAGACATCGCCGTCGCCGGGGTCGCCCTTTACCTCGACGATCTCTATTTGCCGGAGAGGGGATTGCGCACCGCGCTGGACCAAATCGCGCGCCTTTACCTGGAAGTAGACGGGTCGGATCGGTTCGCCATCTGCCGGAGTTATCGGGAGATTTTGCGGGCCCGGGAGCAAAACAAAATCGCCTTGCTCATCACGATGGAAGGCGTCGAACCGCTTGGCGCCGATCTCGATCTTCTCCGGGTGTTTTACGAACTCGGTCTTCGTTCGCTCTGTCTGACGCATGTCCGGCGCAACGCCGCCGGTGACGGCGGGCTCTTTGCTCCCAACGGCTCGCCCCGTGACGGTCTGACCGCGTTCGGTCGCGATGTCATTCGAGAATGCGAAAAACTTGGAATTATCGTCGATCTCGCCCATATCAGCCCGGCCGGGTTCAACGACATCATCGAGCTGACGACGAAGCCGGTGATCATTTCGCATACGAATGCGAGAAAGTATTTCGATATCGAGCGCAACGTCAGCGACGAGCAAATCAAGATGGTAGGGGCGCGCGGAGGGGTCATCGGCATCAACGCCGTTCTCGTCAGCCCGCATAAGGAAGAAGCGACGCTCGATCGCTACATCGACCACATTGAGCATGTGCGCGATTTGATTGGGATCAGCGGTGTCGCGATCGGTTTCGATTTTTTCGAATTCATTTTCCGACAATGGCCCGCGGCCGAGCAAATCGAGTTTCAAAAGAAATTCACCCACGCGCACTTTGTTCCGGAGCTGGCGAAGCATTCGCACAGCCGAGGGCTGACCCGCCGGCTGATTGAGCGCGGCTTCGGCGATGAGGAGATCGAGGCGATCCTTTTTCGAAACTGGATGCGGATTTTCGAGCAGTGGTTGTGAGTTTTCTCAGTTCTTGCTCTTGCTCTTGCTCTTGCTCTTGCTCTTGCTCTTGCTGCGAGGGACGCGCAATCTCGGCAGATGCGCCCCCATTTCGATCACGAAAAGCTCAAAGTATATCAATCCGCAATTGGATTTGTTACCTGGTCGACTGATCTCCTGACCCAGGTTAAAGCGAAAGCCGCTGTGAAGGATCAGCTCGATCGTGCGTCCACCAGCGTTCCACTAAATATCGCCGAGGGAAATGGAAAGTTTGCGATCAGGGATCGTTGCAGATTCCTTGATTTCGCGCGTGGATCGGCGCTTGAATGCGCTGCCTGCCTTGATGTTCTTGTTGCGAAGCGGCTGGTCGGGGAGGAAACGATTCGCGCGGGAAAGGAGCAACTCTTGGAGATCGTCTCGATGCTGGTGGGTTTGATAAACAGTTTGAACGCTCGAATCCAAGAGGATCCGCAGGGCCAGGTGGCGCAAGAGCAAGAGCAAGAGCAAGAGCAAGAGTAAGAGCAAGAGCCGAAAGTGAAATTCACCAATCTCACGCGCCGAACTGAAATCGGCGCGAATAGTTACTACCTCGAAGCGGGGGGCCAGAGATTCGTTCTCGATTCCGGGATGCATCCGAAGGAGGAGGGAGAGGAGGCGCTCCCGAATTTTCGAGCGATCGGCGATCGACCGCTCGACGCGATTATTGTTTCGCACGCCCATCTCGATCACTTCGGCACCTTGCCGGTCCTGATGCGCCGCCAGCCCAGGGCGCGCATTTTCATGACCGAAGCCACGGCGGAAATCGGCAGCGCGCTTTTGCACAATTCCGTCAACGTCATGACCCGGCAGCGCGAAGAACTCGGCGTGGTGATGTATCCGCTTTTCACCCATCGCGAGACGGATCGGGCGAGCGATCAATGGCGTTCCTGTCCGTTGCGGCAGCCCTTCACGCTTGGCGGAGAACGGGCCCGTCGCGAGGGCGAGCCGGGCGTGACCGTCGAGTTTGTCGACGCGGGGCATGTTCTCGGCGCGGCGGGCGTGCTTCTGCGAGCCGAAGGTCGTACTATTTTTTACAGCGGCGACGTTAACTTCGACGACCAGACGATCACCTCAGGCGCTGTTTTTCCGGAATCAGGCGTCGATGTTTTGATCGTCGAGACGACACGCGGTGACAGTCCCCTGCCGGAAGGTTTCACACGTGCTGCCGAGGAACGGCGCCTCGCGGAAGCGATCGATCGCGCCTTCAAAAAGGGGGGCTGCATCCTTATGCCGGTTTTTGCGCTCGGCAAAACCCAGGAAGCTCTCGGGATGATCCATAATTTTCGGCGGGAGAAATTGCTCGGCGAATTTCCCGTCTACATCGGCGGCTTGAGCGTGAAGATGACCGAGATCTACGATCGACGTGCGCTGACCACCCGCCGGCTCTTGCCGCGTCTGCAATTGCTCGAGGAAGTCGCGCCGTTCGTCCTCAACGGCCAGACGATTCACGATTCGCCGGCGCGCAGCGGCAGACTTTACGCGCTCTCGAGCGGGATGATGACGCCCAAAACGCTTTCCAATATTTTCGCGCGCCGGGTCATCGAAAATCCGCAGCATTCAATTTTCTTTGTTGGTTATGCCGATCCTCAATCGCCAGCTGGCCTTCTCCGAACCGCGAAGCCGGGCGATCTGGTCACCCTGGATCCGGACGAGGCGCCCCAGCGTCTGGCCTGTCAGATTGAGCAATTTCAATTCAGCGCCCACGCCTCGCGCGAATCGCTTCTCAGCTACGTAAAAAGACTCGCGCCGAAAAAAATCGTTCTCGTCCACGGCGACTTGCCCGCGGTGGAATGGACGCGGGCGCAGCTTGCGGTGGAGTTGCCCGGAAGTGAAGTGATCGTGCCGTCGCCGGGCGTGGAATTGGAATTGTGAATCGGCAGGGCGAGACTCAGTCGAGCCGTAGCATTTTTCGACCGATCTCGGAGGCTCGACAGAGTCCCGCCCTACCAAATGAGAATTGTCTCTTGGAACATCAACTCGCTTCGCAAGCGGCAGGAGCGTTTCATCACCTGGCTCGCTTCGACCCGGCCGGATGTCGTCTGCCTCCAGGAAACGAAGTGCACGGACGAACAATTCCCGGTGCTCGACCTGAAGGCGGCCGGATATCACTCCGCGTTTCACGGCCAGAAATCGTATAACGGTGTGGCGATCATTTCGAAGATCGAACCGAAGGAAGTGCGGGTGGCGCTTTGCGACGAGGAAGAAGATCCGCAGGCGCGCGTGATTGCGGTAACGATCGAGTCACTCCGGATCTATTCCATTTACGCGCCGAACGGCCAGGCGGTGGGATCGCCGGCCTACGATTACAAGATGAAGTGGTACGCGCGGCTCCGAAATTGCCTGCAACGGGAAAACAGTGAGCGACCCCTGGTCGTTTGCGGCGACTTCAATGTCGCGCCGAAAGATGAGGATATTTACGATCCGGATCTGTGGCGCGGGGCAATCATGTGTTCCGAAAGCGAACGCCGCGCGTTCGATGGATTGGGCGAGCTCGGACTGGTCGATACCCTGCGTCTGCATCACCCCGAGTCCGGCCTTTTTAGCTGGTGTGATTACCGGATGCTTTCGTTTCCGAAGAACCGTGGATTGCGGATCGACGCGATCCTGGCGAGCAAGACTCTGGCGGCTCGTTGCGGG
>JBBRMO010000105.1:0-7191 GCA_038230815.1 Chthoniobacterales bacterium | reverse complement strand
TACGCGTGGTGGTTCGCGAATCCGGCGGATGCGGCCGAGCGCCTGCGGCGTCTCGCCGGAGCACTGAAAAAACGGCGCGGGGAGGTAACTTTCCGCACGGCAAATCTGCGCAACATCAACGCCGAGGGCCGGCTGATCCGCGACATCTACAATCAGGCGTGGCGGAACAATTGGGGCTTCGTGGCCTTCACCGAAAAGGAATTCGACTTCATGACCAAGGAGCTGAAGCCGATCGTCGTCTCGGAACTGATCTGGCTGGCGGAAATCGGCGGTGAACCGGTCGGCTTCATTCTCTGCGTGCCGGACATCAACGCGGCGTTCAAAAAAATCAACGGACGCCTGACGACCCTGGGTTTACCGATCGGGCTCGCGAAATTGCTCTACTACAAGAGCCGGTTGAAGACGGTCCGGCTCGTCGCGCTAGGCGTGGTTCCGAAATTTCGCCGGCATGGGATCGCCGAGATGCTGGTGCTCCGGATCATCGAGGAAGCAATGCTCAAACGCGGATTTATCGGCGAATGCAGCCTGATCCTGGAAAACAACTACATGATGAATCGCTTCCTCGAAGCCATCGGCGCCGAGAAATACAAGACCTACCGGATTTATCGGCGTCAGTTTGCGTCGGCACGATGAATCTGCGGCGCGTCCTCGTTCTGGCCGACGAATCGGCGGACTGGATCGTGGCCGGATTGCGCCAGTTGGAGCGGATCGCGCTCTCGATCGACGAATTCGCGGTTGAGAACAAGGAGACGTCGCCGGTCCTCGTCTGCCTCTTCTGGCATCCCGCTCTCGATCAATCCCAGCGCTGGATCCCGGATAATCCGCGACTCACCAAGGTTGCTTTCTCGACCGATCCCGATGGCCAACCTTACGATCTTATCCTCCCCACTCGATTCTTCCTCTATCGAAAGGGCATTGTCCGTTTACTCTCCGAGGAAAGTGCTTCGGCACGTCCCTCTTCTCCGGAGGACGCGCTTCTTGTTTCTGGGGACGTGCGGAAGCCCGTCGCTCCGAGTGAAAAGGAAGGCTGGGAAAGTTTTCTTCGCCGGGCGCAATCGATCCCGCCTTCCGTTGAGGGAGCGTGGGATTACATCACCGACGGGAACGCGATCGATCGCGTCGAAACGAAGTTCCTCCGTGGCAGCGGCAAATCCCAGGATGGTTTTGTTTCCCGATATCTGAATCGTCCGATTTCGCGCGCGATCACGCGGCTGTTGCTGAGATTCACCACCACGCCCAACGGGTGGACCTGGCTAATTTTTCCCATTCCGATCGGGGCGGCGCTCATCCTGAGTCACGGAACGTCCTGGTCTTTTTTCTGGGGCCTCATCCTGTTTCAGATATTCAGCGTCCTCGACGGCTGCGATGGTGAGATTGCCCGTGCGAAATTCATGGAAAGCGAGCGCGGCCGGCAGCTCGACGATCTTTTCGACGTCGCGAGCAACGTTCTGCTCGTTCTCGGTCTCGGATTTGGGCTTTCCCGTCAGTCGCATTTTCACGGTAGTTCCAGTTGGTTCTACCTGGTTGAGGGAATCGCCGCGGGCGCTCTGATCGTGGTGAATGAGACTTATCTCGCGACTCGGAAAGCGGCCCCCGTGTCCACGGCCAAATTGGATTCGTTAGGCCCGTCCCTGTATCCGCGCCATCGCGAACTAGTGGAGCGCTCGGGCCTCCTCATGTTCGGAGAGAAATTCGCGTCGCTGCTCATGCAGCTGACGAAACGCGATGTCGCGGCGCTGTTCTTTGTCTTCCTGGCCGCGGCAGGGTTGCCGGCTCTCATTCTGCATCTGCTTTTTCTGGTGACGGCAGTGACCCTCGCCTTCGCCTTAAGAAGATAGGTGGATGGAGCGTTTCGCCGCTCGATGATCGGAATGTCCGGCGAGGCCGGGACAGCTAAACATTGCGCGATCCCGCCGTCGCGGGGCGGGATCCATCCAGCCGAGCCGACTCCAGCTCGGCGCGCACCAGCATTTCCGGAGTATCCACGTCCTGCCACCAGGCAGCGCCGATATCAACGGCGAGCGCATTTCCTTCCTCGGCCATCAGCTGAACGCTGTCTGCCAGGCTGCAGTCATCATCTTTCAAAACCCGCCGCAAATATTCGAAGATGATTTCCGGGCAAATAAAGATACCGGTGTCGATCGCGTTAAAGTCATCGAGTTTTTTCCCGATGGCTACGATTCGATTCCCTTCCGTGCGAATTTTCATCGCATCTTCCAGGTCGAAGATCGACGTGATCTTCCTGTCGATGGCGAGATTGAGCCGCGTGGAGTCGGCCTGGGCGAGGAGCTGATCCAGGATCGACCGTTCGAAGAGATGGTCACCCATCGCGAGACAGAACGGCGCCCGAACGCTGCCCGCCGCGGCCAGCAGTGAGACGCCGTTTTGTTTCTGCCAGTTCGGATTTGGAATTGCGTGGAACCGCATATGGGAAGGCAGGAGGGGCGCGACGGCGGCCGCCAACTCCTCCCCATTAGGCCCTACGACCGCGTGGATCGTCTCCACTCCGGCTTCGTCGAATGCCGCAATTGCGTAGGAGAT
The DNA here is from genome assembly GCA_038230815.1 of Chthoniobacterales bacterium. Lineage (GTDB taxonomy): Bacteria > Verrucomicrobiota > Verrucomicrobiia > Chthoniobacterales > UBA10450 > AV80. The sequence continues at coordinate 4,650 of JBBRMO010000105.1, read as the reverse complement.
CAGCGGCCGGCCCGCGATTGGAATGAGAGGCTTTGCGATCGTTTCCACGGAACCGCGCAGGCGCGAACCAGTCCCCGCCATCAAAATCACCGCGTCGCTTATTTTCAATTCGGCAGCTGGTAATATTTTTTCAAGCCCCAGATCAGGGTGCGCTGCGGAAGGAAACGCAGGATGAAGGGCGCGATGGCCGCCTGGAACGTTCCTCCGATGGTCACGCGCGCAGGCGGATCGGTGGCATCAATCAGTTTTGCGATGCCCCGGGCGACCAGGTCCGGTTTCGGCGCGGCCTGCATGTTTTTTTCCACCATGAGCCACGCGTGCTCGACCAGCCTGGTGTAACGCCGATCGCCGCCGTCGGTACGAGCGACCGCGTCGTTGAAGCTGGTGCAAATGTCCGCCGGCTGGAGATCGATTACGCGAATGTCCGATCCCGCGAGTTCGAGTTGAAGCGACGTGACGAAGGAAGCCATGGCGGCCTTCGCCGCGTTGTAGGCGGCCATGAACGGAACGGGCAACCGCGAAGCGAGCGAAGTGACATTAATAATCCGCCCGCTGCCGTGCGTCCGCATCGAGGCCAGGGCGAGACGGCAGAGCTCGATATGCGCGAAGAGGACGGTTTGAAACTGGGCGTGAACAGCTTCAGTTGAGAGGTGCTCGCCTGGTCCGAAGTGGCCGCTCCCGGCATTATTAATGACCACATCGAAGTAGCCGGCTTCACGGAGCGCACCCTGAAAACTTTCGCCTGACGAAATATTGTCGCTGAGATCGAGCCGCACCGGGTGCAGCCGGGGCAAGTGCGGAATCCGCGCGACATCGCGCGACGTTCCCCAGACTTCGTCGCCGCGTTCGGAGAGCAACCGCGCTGTGGCCAAACCGATGCCAGCGCTCACGCCGGTGATGAATACGCGCTTCATGAAAGGCGGGGGAGCGCAGGCATCTCGCATGGGGGCGACGGCGTTCTCGCCGTTGCGGACTTTCCTGGAGCTTGTCTTGGCGAGAGGCCAAAACCAGGTCGCCGCGGCGGATCGATCCCCGGAGTTTGCGAAGACGACGCGAAAGTTTCTCTACATCCCATTGGCAAAATCATATCGCCAATTTGGTTTTGGAACGGTAATGGAGCCACGCCAGAAGATAGACGAGAAGGAACACCAGGGAAGCGACGACCTGTCCTGTGAGGCCATCGATGATCAGGCGACACGCCAGGGCCGGTAAGGCCGCCAACCCTCCCGCGAGCAGCGGCCGCCCAATATCGCCCCAGGGATTTTGCCACCGAAAGACCATTCGCAACGCGCGATATCGCAGAATTCCCTGCAACACGTAGGGAAGCAAAATACCAAAGGCGGCGCCGGTCACGCCGAAACGGCTGATGAGCCAGAGATTTGCGGCGAGCGCGATGCTGCACGTAATGATCGAGTTCAATAAATTCAGCCGCGGTTTTTGCACCATGATCACGGTCTCCGCGAGGCTGACGAACGCATTCGTGGCGCAGGCTAGGGCAACGATGCCCAGCCACATGCCGCCCTGACGAAAAGCGGCTCCATAGATTCCCAGGATTACTGAGCCGGCCAGAGCCATTACCGCCACGAGCGGGAGCAGGATCCAGAGCATCCATTGCGAAACGCGCGAAAAAGCAATCGCAGCATGCTCCTGGTCGCCGTCGACCGTGAGGCCGGCAACAACGGGTGCGAAGATGGGATTGAAGGCCTGGTTGATTTTGCGCAACCCGCCCGCCACCTCAACCGCGGCCCCATAGATCCCGAGCGTCGTGAGGGTCACCCCCGGCGCGCGCCCGACAAAACATCCAAGCATGATGACGTCGACCCGGACGATGACGGAATTCAGGAGGTCGTAGGCGCTAATTGGCGCGGCGTAAGCGAGCAACCTTCGGGATTCTACCACAAAAGAAAACGCCGTCGCGTGAACACGAGTGGTCCGAAACAACGTCGCCGCCAAAAACAGCGCGACGATTCCTGAGGCTCCCATCCCGATAATAACTGCAATCTCAGGACCAAATTTCCTGAGCCCGAATTGGAGCGCGACGAGAAAAGCGACCGTTGTGACAACGGTTTCGGTTATGCCGCGAGAGAAAATATCGTGCCGCATCACTTTCATGCCGCGCGAGACCGCAGTGTTGATCCGATAGAGCGCAATCACAGGCATGGCGCAGAACATGACGGAAAGCGCGTCTGCCATTTCCGGGTCGAGACCGAGGCGGTGACCGAGGACGCGGACGAGGGTTATTGAGATCGTGGCGAGAAGCGCGCATTGCGAGACCCCCAGAAAGACAGCCAATCGAAACAACGCCCGGCTGCGAGCGCGGTCCCCGGCGGCTTCGGCGCGAGCAATAAAGGTGATGATCGTGTCGTCGAGGCCGAAGATGCCGATCTTACTGACGAGATCGGTCGTGGCCCAGGCCACGGAAAAAACGCCCAGCGCCGCCGGGCCGAGGAGGCGAGCGACGAGAAACGTGAATACGCCGCGAAAATTCGACGCGAGCATGGCGATGAAATTTGCCCAGGCGCCGCGTTTCAATTCCGGCCCGGGATCGATCGAGGCGCGGTGGACCACTCCGCCAGGCGGAGGGATTGGGCGCAGCATCGTTTCGGCGGCAGTCATGAAGCGAGGGTGCCGGCCGGCCGGTTCATCGGCGACCGCGCGGATGACTGCCGACGATCAATCCATCCTGCATCTCGTGAATCCAATCGCACGCCTCGGCAATTTCAGGATTATGCGTCACGAGCAGCAATGCTTTTCGGTCTTCCTGCACGATGCGCTGGAGTAATTCAAAGGCGCGCCGGGAATTCGCGCTATCGAGATTTCCCGTCGGCTCATCGGCGAGAATGACGCTGGGATTGTTCGCGAGCGCGCGCGCCACGGCGACGCGCTGCTGTTCGCCGCCGGAAAGATGGCGGCTCGGCCGTTTCGCTTTGCTGCCGAGGCCGACTTCATCGAGCAGATAGGCCGAACGCTCCAGCATTTCTTCTTCGGTCAAGACCGCGAGCCGCCGCATCGGGATCATCACGTTTTCCTGCGCGGTAAAATCCTCGAGAAGAAAATGAAATTGGAAAATGAACCCGAGCAGCTCGTTTCGCTTCCGCGCAAGCGCATCGTCGGCCAGGTGCGACACGGCTTCGTTCTCGATCGTGACCCAGCCGCTATCTGCATGATCGAGCAGGCCGAGAATGTAGAGCAAGGTGCTCTTGCCGCAGCCCGAAGGACCCACGACGGCGTGCACCGTGCCACGCTCGAGTTGGAGCGACACGCCTCGCAACGCGTGCACGCGCGAGTCTTCCTCGCCAAGATAGCGTTCGATTCCTTCGCAGCTCAGCGAAACTTCCGCCTCCATGAATTTTAAGGTAGCCACACTCGCCACGGCAGTGAAACCTTTTCGCGCCGTCCGCTTTTCTCTCCATGGATCTGCCGCGTTCACAATTCCTCATTCTGGCCGACATCCCGGACGCACTCCGCGTTCTCTTCGGTATCTCGCTCCTGGAACGGCTCCTGAGAACCGGGCAACGGCTGGGGTTTCAGGACGCGTTGATCCTTTCGAAATCGCCCGACGAGATAGCGGCTCACCTGGCGAGACCTTCCTGGGCGCGGGCCGAACTGGCCCTTAGTTTTCGTCGTAGCGAAACCGGTGCGGCCCGGGTGCAGGACGTGGCGATCGGCGCCGAACGCATTCTGGTCGTGTCGGCCGGCTTTTATTACGACGCGCGTTTATTGCGAACGATGGCCGACCAAAGCACAACCACGTTGTTGGTCGATTCCGCGCCGCCGCGGGAAAGCGTTTCACTCTGGAGGCAGGAAGGGGTGGATTTTCGTGGCGCGGCGTTGCTGGAGCGTGACTGGATCTCCCGCCTCCAACCCACGGCCGCGTTGATGGACCGACTTTCCTCCGACGCGGCCACGAGGCGGATCAACGTTTGGGATGCGGCGGCCGCCCCGACTTATGTGACTTCTCTTCGCAAACACGTGCGGCCCGTCTTCTTCCCGGCGCCGCCGCCCGATCTCGTCCCGCTTGCGGAAAGATTTCCGCGCGATGTCGCGCAGAATGGCGTCCTGGATTTCCCCGGCTTTCTGGATTCGCCGATCGAAGATTGGATCGTGGCCCGACTGTGCCGCACCTCGATCCGACCGAATCACATCACGCTGTTTACAATGCTCATCGGTCTGATGGTGACGGCGCTTTTCGCCACGGGCCGTCTCTGGGGGGCGGTGGCGCTGGCCTACGCGATTGAAGTCCTCGACGGGGTGGATGGAAAGCTGGCGCGGACGAAAGTCGAGACGACCGCGGCCGGGGAGTGGGAACACCTCACGGATTATTTCATCGAGCTTTCCTGGTGGACGGCGCTCGCGTTTCATTTCCACAGGTTTGGACTGCCTTCCGCTTTCTGGCTGCTGGGACTGTATGTCGGATCCGACGTGCTCGACCGGTTGGCGAAACGAGAGGCGAAAAGAAAGGTCGGCCGCAATCTCGACGACGTCTCGAATTTCGACCGATTCGTCCGCTGCATCGGCGCCCGGCGCAACATCAATATCTGGATTCTGATTGCCTCCCTGGCGCTCGGCGACGTGGCGAACGGTTTTGTCCTGGTCTGCTGGTGGATGGCGGGGACGGCTCTCGCTCATGGGGTGAGGGCGTTTCAGATC
>JBBRMO010000104.1:0-7195 GCA_038230815.1 Chthoniobacterales bacterium | reverse complement strand
TTCACCGGGATGCGCTGGGAAAAACGCTCCTCCACCGCATTCACTTCCTGCGCCCGGACTTGTTCTTCCACGCCGGCCAGGGCAATTGCTTCGTCGTAATGCGATTCGAGTTGCCGGATCTGTTCGCGCTGCTCAAAGTTCGCGGCCACTGACTCACTGGCCAGGGCGCCCATCTCGCGAAAAGCAAAGGGCGAACGAACCAGGTTCTTCATGGCGGCGGCGAGCGCTTCGAAATCGCGCTCCTCCACCAAAACTCCGGAGCGCCCTTCCTCGACGGCTTCCGGAATTCCACCGTGCCTGGTGGCGAGCACCGCGAGACCGGTCGCCATGGCTTCGAGGATGGAATTGGGAATCCCTTCCTGGTTCTGGTCTGGCGGCGTCTCGCTCGGGTGCAGGAAACAATGGCAGCCCCCGTAAAGATCGAGCAGCTCCGCCTGGGAAAGGAAACCTCGGAACCGAACTTTGCTGACAATCCCAAGCTCCTCGGCGAGTTCTTCGAGATGCGACTGCAACGGCCCCTTCCCTGCGATGATTAATTCCGCGTTTGGGAATTCCTTTTGGAAAATCGCGAACGCGCACAAGGAAGTGGCGACCCCTTTCTTCGGAATCAGTCGGCAGGCTTGCATGAATCGCCAGCGTCCGTCGGCGGGCGCATCGCGGCGGATGAAGGGAAATTCGTGCAGCGGAACGCCGGTGCGGTTGATGCGCAGCCGCTCGGGTGGGCAGCCGAGGGAAAGCAAACGTTCAGCGAGCGACCTGGAGCGGGCCAGAACCAGCGGCACGGCGTTGAAAAGTTCCTTCAACTTCGGGCCGTAATCGCGGATGTCCTTCTTATCCGCGACATCGGCGCCATGAAATGAAACAACACACGGATTCTGCCAGCGTTCGATAAACGGCAGGAGATGAACGCCGGTATGTCCAAAATAAATATGCATCAGGTCGGCGCCGCGGCGTTCCAGCAGTTTCGACAACATCTGGTACTCACCGCGGTAAACGATCGCCGGCTTCTGTTTCACAAACTTCAGCCAGCCGTGCCGGAGCGGGTTGGAATGCGGTTGCGGGATCAGCTCAACGTCGGCGAAGGGAAATTTGTCGCTGTTCTGGAGCGTCTTGGTCATGACGAAAGTCTCGTATTCGTGCAGAGACCGGACCTGCCGATAGATGTGGAGCATCTCCGGTTTCAGGAAGGTAGTGCAGTAACTCGCGACGACTCGTTTGCTCATGGAAAGGGAGAAGAAGGTCCGATTGTCCTAGAGCTTGCGTAAGTTGTCCATCTGTTATTCACAAGCCTCCACCCCGGCCGATTCGGAGGGTAAATCGTCGGTGGCCTCTGGCTGGCCGGCGAAGAGCCACTGCTCGAGTCGGCCCTTTAAATCGGCGATTCCGTCGGATTGGGCGGCAGAGATCGGGACGATCTCGATCCCTGGAAAACGCTGCCGGAGGGCGCGGAGATTTTCTTCGGCGTCCGGCAAATCCATTTTGTTTGCAAGGATATACCAGGGCCGCTGGGAAAGGCGCGGATCGTAAAGATCGATTTCGCGCCGCAAATTCTGGAGATCCTCGATCGGATGTCGGCCTTCGCTGCCGGCGATATCGAGAACAAAAAGCAGGATGCGGCAGCGGGTGATATGGCGGAGAAAATCATGGCCGAGGCCGATGTCACGATGGGCTCCTTCAATCAGTCCGGGAACGTCCGCGATCGACGCCCGCCGATAGCCGTCGAATTCAATCACGCCCACGATCGGGTGGAGGGTGGTGAAGGGATACGATGCGACCTTCGGATGGGCGGCGGAAATCTTTCCGAGCAAGGTGGATTTACCTGCATTGGGATAACCGACCAGGGCTGCATCTGCCATGGTGCGGAGCTCGAGCAAAAAATAACCCTGCTCTCCCTCTTCGCCCTCCGTGTATTGGATCGGCGCCCGGTTCTTCGAGCTCTTAAAATGTACGTTTCCTTTGCCGCCTTTGCCGCCCTCGCAGACAACGAATTCCTCGCCAGCGCGCGTAAGATCAGCGATGCGCTCGCGCTCGTCGGATTCATGGATCGCATGCGATTTATCGGTCTCATCCCGGAAAACCACGGTGCCGATTGGCACTTTCACCACCTTGGGGACAGCGCCCCGCCCATGCATTTTCTTCCCCTGTCCGTGGCCGCCGTTCTTTCCCTTGATAATCGGTTCGTAGAAAAGATTCGACAGGGTGTCGACGTGAATGTCGGCGCGAAGGATCACGTCGCCGCCCCGGCCCCCATCGCCGCCGTCGGGCCCGCCTTTCGGGACATATTTCTCGCGTCGAAAACTGACGCAGCCGCGCCCACCGTTGCCGGCCTGCGCAAAAACTTTAATTCGATCGACAAACATAAACGGAGCGTGGGGACAGCGGAGAATTGCCGGGGCACCGTGCCACTGTCTTCCGCGCTTGTCATGCTCTGGGGAGCGCAGGCTTCTGGCCTGCCATTGGCGGCAGCCTGCCGCAAACATCGGTCACGCGTTATCAGCGGCAACGTTTCCGTTCGGCAGCTGCCGGACGGTGCAGGCTGGCAGCCTGCGCTCCCCAACCCAGTAGTCAGCGCGCAAGCAGCTTTTCGTAAAGCGCCTTGGTTTCCAGCGCGATGGCCGGCCAGCCGAACTTTTCTTCGGCGCGTTTCCGGCCGGCCTGGCCGAACTTTTCGCGGAGCGCCGGATCGGACATCAGCTGGTTGATCCGCGCCGCCAGATCGCGCGCGAACTTCTCCGGGTTGCGCGGCTCGAAAGGGCTCTCATCCATCTGGTCGATCGGCACGAGGAAACCCGTTTCACCGTCCACGACCACCTCCTTGATTCCCCCAACGGCGCTCGCGACCACCGCCGTTTCGCACGCCATCGCTTCGAGGTTAATGATGCCGAATGGCTCGTAGATCGACGGACAACAAAAGACCGCAGCGTTAGAATAGAGTTCCCGGACCGTTTTTTTGTCGACCATCTCGTCAATCCAGATGACGCCGCCATGTTGCGCTTGCACCCTTTCCACGGCTTCCTTCATTTCCCGGCCGATCTCCGGGGTGTCGGGCGCACCGGCGCAGAGCACGATCTGGAAACCTGGCGTCATGTATTCGATGGCGCGGACGAGATGGATGATGCCTTTCTGGCGCGTGATCCGCCCGACGAAGAGAACGAACGGTTTCTTGATCCCGTACTTCGTTAACGCGCCGGTCGCGTCGGTTTTTCGATATTCGTCGAGATCGATTCCGTTATAGATGACGTGCAAACGTTCCGGCCGCACCTTGAAAAAGCGTTCAATGTCCACCCTGGTTTGCGCGGAAACGGCGATGACCGCGTCAGCCATCTCCAGGGCCGTCTTCTCCACCCAGACCGAAAAATCGTAGCCGCCCCCCAGTTGTTCGCGTTTCCACGGACGCAGCGGCTCGAGGGAATGGACAGTGATCACGAGGGGCAGGCCGTAGTTCATCTTCGCGAGGATGCCGCCGAAATGGCTGTACCAGGTGTGACAATGCACCAGGCTGGCGTCGATGTTCGTGGTGTTGAAGTCGGTGCCACGGCGGACGGCGCCGAAAACGGAGCGAAGCGGTTTCGGACAGGTGAACGCTTCCGCGTCGAGCTCGAATCCGCGAACGGACAGATTTCCTTCCGTCCATTTCTGGTCGCCGAAGCAACGGACCTCGATCGGCATCAGTTTTGCCAGCTCGCGCGATAGATAATCGACGTGGACCCCGGCACCGCCATAGACGCAGGGCGGATATTCGTTCGTGAGGAAAAGAGCCTTCACCCGGATTCCTTAATCGCGCCCGCGGCGGAGCGCACGCAGTTTTGTCGCCGCCGGCCGCTAAATTGAGATGAAGATCGCAGGCAGCTTATGTTTTCACCCTCAAAAGCAGCACGGGCACATCCACCTGGTGCCGGACTTTGTCCGCGGTGCTGCCATGGAGCAGGTCGGCCACGAGACGATGGCCATGGGTCGTCATGGCGATGAGATCGATCGGCTCGGTGCGCGCCAGCTTGATGATCTCGGTCGCCGGATCGCCCATCGCGAGGACCGCCTTAACCTCGTAGCCTTCCGATCGTAATTCCTCCGAGAGCGCCGCAAGATATTTGCGGTCCTGTTCCATTTCTTCGCTCTCCTGAAGATGAAAGCGCTCGAAATTCCGCGCCGCCCAGCCGTCGGCCACGTGGACCAGCATCAGTTTCGCGTGGGTCAGCCGGGCGAGCGATCGGATATGCCCCAGGATGGTTTGGTCCGTCTCGCGGTTTTCGACCGGAACGAGAATCGTGTTGTACATGTTTTAATCAGGCGGCGAACCAATTTCGAAAAGTCTGCATGAGGAGCCAACCATTAAGCAATGCTATGGTACCGGCCACGCCCCACGAAAGCCATTTCACGATCGGGCCGTTGACGAACTCGCCCATCTTCAGCTTGTCGCTCGTGAACAGGACCAGGGGAAAAACCGCGAAGCTCAGTTGCAGGCTCAGGATCACCTGACTCAGCACGAGCAGGTTGGTCGTTCCCTTTTCGCCGGAAATGACCGTGACGAAAACGGCCGGTACAATCGCAATGAGGCGCGTGATCAGCCGTCGCAGCCAGGGGCGGAGACGAAGATTAAGGAAACCTTCCATCACGATTTGACCGGCGAGGGTGCCGGTCAGGGTCGAGTTTTGGCCGGAAGCGAGAAGGGCCAGGGCGAAGAGAGTGCTGGCGCCGGTCGCCCCGAGAAGCGGCGTAAGTAATTTGTAGGCGTCCTGGATCTCGGCGATGTCATTGTGTCCACGCGAGTAAAACGTCGCTGCGGCCACGATGAGAATGGCCGCGTTAATGAACAGGGCGAACATGAGCGCGACCGTGGAGTCAATGGTGGCGAACTTGATCGCCTCTCGTTTCCCGGCCGAGTTTTGCTCGTAGCGACGCGTCTGCACGATCGACGAATGAAGGTAAAGATTGTGGGGCATAACGGTCGCGCCCAGGATGCCGATAGCGATATAGAGCATGCCCGGGTCAACCACGATCCGCGGCGAAGGAAGGAACCCGATTACGATCCCGAGAATATTCGGCCGGGAGACGACGATTTCCCAGGCGAAGCAGCCGCCGATAATGAGGATGAGGGTGATGACCAGCGCCTCGATGTAGCGAAACCCTTTGTTTTGGAGGAAGAGGACGAACAAGACGTCGAGAGAGGTGACGCAAACGCCGGCCAGGAGCGGAAGGCCGAAGAGGAGATTGAGCGCAATAGCGGACCCGATGACTTCCGCCAGGTCGCAGGCAGCGATGGCGATCTCGCAGATGAGCCAGAGAAAAAACGAGACCGGCTTGCTGTAATGATCGCGACAGGCCTGGGCGAGATCGCGTCCGGTGGCGATGCCCAGTTTCAGCGAAAGCGACTGGAGGAGGATTGCCATCAGATTCGAGATCATGATGACGGAAAGGAGGGAGTAATTGTACTTCGAGCCGCCCGCCAGATCGGTCGCCCAATTGCCCGGATCCATGTAACCGACCGCGACGAGAAATCCGGGACCGGCAAAGGCGAGAAGTTTACGAAAGAAACTGGCCGAGGTCGGAACGACCAGGCTGCGGTGGACCTCGGAGAGGCTCGGGAACTCCGGCGTGGTGCGCCATCCTGCGGTGGAGGGCGGGACTTCTGGGCCGTCGGTATTAGCCACGACTAACTTATTTTCCATGCGCTAAATATTTGTCAACGGGCAAATATTTTTATTTTGACCTGAGCGCCAGCCCCGCTAGCTTGCCTGCGCCGTGCCCGCCCTGAAAAAAACCCGACGCAACTCTGCGGCGGTGGAGGATTACCTCGAGCGGATCCTGGAGTTGATCGATTCCAAGGGCTACGCCCGGGTCGTCGATATCGCCACCAGTCTCAAAATCTCGCAGGCGAGCGTGAGCAATATGGTGCAGCGGCTCGATGCCGAAGGTCTCCTTAAATACGAGAAGTACCGCGGCCTCGTCCTGACCCCGGCCGGAGAGGCCCTCGCCCGCAACATCACCCGCCGGCATCAGCTCCTGACTGATTTCCTCTCTCTGCTGCGCCTCGACCGGCAGGTGATTCACCACGACGTCGAAGGCATGGAGCACCACATCAGTCCCCCCACTCTGCGAGCGATCGAAGCGCTCACGGCCCAGCTCAAACGTCGCCCAGCGTTGCTCGCGCGGCTCCGTGAATAAGTGAATCGCGCGCTCCGTCGCGCGATGGCCGCTTTGTCGGCGAAGGCGCATTACTAACTTCGCGCGCCGGAACGCGCGCTCCACCAAAAAGCTTTTCGGCATCCGGCGAAGTTCGTGTAATGCGCTGAGATGCGGCATCGCAAACCAGAGCTCCTCGTCCTCGCGCTGGACATCGGTAGTTCGTCCACTCGTTCCGCGCTTTTCGACGAAAAGGCTCGTCTTCTGACTGGGACTGACACCGGCCGAAAATACGCGGTTAGATACTTCGCCGACGGGGGCGCGGAACTTTCGCCGAGCGTCTTGCTCCGTGCCGCCCGCGCCTGCCTCCGGGAAACATTGCGCGCCCGGGACTCTGCGGCCTCCCTGCGCAAACTCCCAATTGCCGCGGTCGGTGGTTCGGCCTTCTGGCACAGCCTGCTTGGCCTCGACGGAAAAGGCCGGCCGCTGACGCCTGTTTACACCTGGGCAGATTCGCGCTGTGCCGCGGATGCCGCACGTCTGCGCGCAGAATTTGATGAACGAAAGATACAGGCTCGAACCGGTTGCATGCTGCGCGCTTCCTTTTGGCCAGCTAAACTCCGCTGGCTGCGCCGGACCCAACCGCGCATTTTTCAACGGGTAGCTCGCTGGGTCTCGCCGGCCGAGTGGATCTTCGAAGAACTCTTCCATGGAACTGGCGCCAGTCATTCGATGGCCAGCGCGACCGGGCTTTACGATCTGGCGGCAAGCCGCTGGGACCCGGAGTTGTGCGAAGCGTGCGCCCTAAATCCGGAACGGCTCCCCTGGCCTGTCGACTTCGCAACCTCCAACCGAAGGCGACCGCTCCGATTGGCTGATTCAGAAATTTTTCCGGCCATTGGCGACGGGGCCGCGGGCAATCTGGGATCCGGGGCTCGCGGAAGTGGTTCGATCGCGATCAACATCGGAACCAGCGCCGCGGTCCGGGTGACGGAAAGTGCGACCAATCGTTCAGGGCAAATTCCCTTTGGTTTGTTTCGATACGCAATCGACCGGGAGCGAACCGTCCTGGGCG
>JBBRMO010000103.1:0-7197 GCA_038230815.1 Chthoniobacterales bacterium | reverse complement strand
TCATACCGACCTTGAATGAGGTCGAGAACATTCCCCTGCTGCTTGCCCGGATCATGCGGTGCCATCCGGCGCCCGATCAGATCATCTTCGTCGATGATGGCTCGACCGACGGGACGCGCGAATGCATCCGCGCGCTCGCGGGTTCGCCGCCGGTCCAATTGCTCGAGCGGGATGCTCCTTCCCTCGGTCTCGCCGGCGCGGTCATCGCCGGCGCGCGTGAGGCGGTCGGCGAATGGTTGGTCGTGATGGACGCGGACCTCAGTCATCCGCCGGAAAAAATAGAGGAACTATTACAGCCCTTATTCGATGGGAAAGCCGACATGGTCATGGGGAGCCGTTACATCCGGGGGAGCTCAACGCCCGGCTGGCCGATCTGGCGTAAAGCGTTGTCTCGCGCGGCTGCCGGCCTCGCTTATCCGCTCACCGGCGTGCACGATTCGCTGGGCGGATTCTTTGCGATGCCGACAAGACTCCTTCTCGAATCAACGCCGGCTGCGACCGGATTCAAGATCGCCTTTGAGGCGATCGTGCATGGGGGAAGAAATCTGCGGGTGGTGGAGATACCCATCGCCTTTTGTGACCGGGTTCGCGGTGTTTCAAAGATGCGCCTGGGCGTGGCGTTGTTGTTTGGTTTTCGCTGGCTCGCGGCCATGGCGAAGACGCCCTTTCAACATCAGGGAAGTGCGGTGGCCAGATTGCCGTCCGCGCGTTTTGTCATTCCCAACTCGACTGCCAATCCCGCGAAGAGCAATCCGGTTGCGAATAACGCATTCCCATAGGTCTGCGCCATGACCCGGAAAGGGATTGAAAGTGCTAAAAGCGCGATGGCGCTACCCGCGCTTCCGAGGAGCACGGCGGGCGAATTCGCGCCGGCGAGGAGCCGTTGCACGATGACCGTCAGCGGGAAAAGGAGCCACGCGAAGAGATAGCCGAACGAGAGCGGCGTAAAGATCAGCAGCAAGAGGAGGAAAAGCGCGAACTCGATCGCGTCGGTCTCCGGCGTCCGGTTTGCGGCGCGCGGCATTACGAGGATAAACACCAGGCCAAGGCCCAGGGCGCAGGCGAAAATGATTCGATTGACGGTATTGAAATTCAGATCCGCGAAGTTGGCATAAACCGGCTCGTGCGGTTCGTACTTGTTATCGTACTCCACGTGGCGCAGGAGGCGGTTCGCCACGCCCCAGATTGATTGATTCTTCCACGAGGTGCTTCGTCCGAGGCGCTGGCCGACGCCCGTCTCGTCATATTTGAACAGCATGCCGCTCGACCAGCGTTGCAGGTCTTTTTTTGCCTGGGCGTAGCCCCGGAATGGGATCGGCAGGACGATGAGGAGAAATGTCAGCGTAAGCACGAGCGACAGGACCGCTCGCCAGGATCGGCGGTAAACCAGATAAATGAGTGCGAGCACCGGAAACGCCTTGATCGCTGCGGCTGTTGCGATCAAGGCGCCGGCTGGCCCTTGCAGATTGCGCTGGATCAAAATGAATGCGCCCAACAGGAGGGCGAGAAGAAGGAGGCTCGGTTGACCCAGCAGAAAATTGCCCCAGACATGAGCTCCCATCGCGAGGCTTGGGATCAAATAGACGAGGAGATGAGCGCGACGCGTTTCCCCCGTGGCCAGTCGAACTGAGAAGATGATGCAGCAAAACCAGGCAGCCGCGTTGACCAGCGAGAGCACGATAACCAGGGCGGTTTGCCCGAGCGCGCTCACCGGCGCCAGGAACAGCGCACACGGCGGCGGGTACATGAACGGAAATTTATGCCAGCGATCGGGATAAATTTCCCCGCCGTGCAACACCGTCTGCCCCGTCTGGTACCAGACCCAGTAATCCTTCGTGCTATGTCCGCGCAGACAGTGCCAGACCGGAATCAGCGTGAACACCATCAGGACGAACCCGAAAGCCCAAAGTAATATTCGCCACGCTCGTTCACTGGCCTGGGTTTGAGCGTTCAAGTTTGGAGGGTGGAGCTAGGAACTTGGAGCTTCGGCGCCAGCCGTGGCTTCTTTTTGTGCCATTCCGTGCCTTGCTCGTAACGGTGGGCAATGCCCAGAATGCGCGCTTCGTCGAGCGGCCTCCCGAGCAATTGCAGGCCAATCGGCAGCTCCGTTCCTTCTTCCGTTTTTGCGAGACCGCACGGTAAACTGATTCCGCAAACCCCCGCGAGGCTGGCCGGGATCGTGAACACATCCGCCAGATACATCCGTAAGGGATCGGCGCTCCGTTCCCCGAGCCTAAAGGCACTTTCCGGAGTCGTGGGCGAAATGAGGGCGTCGACTTTCACGAACGCTTTCGCGAAATCCTGTCGGATAAGTCTTCTGACCTTTTGGGCGCGATTATAATACTCGTCGTAATACCCGGCACTCAGGACGTAGGTGCCGAGGATGCAACGGCGCTTCACTTCTGCGCCAAACCCCTCTTCACGCGTCCGCCCGTAAAGATCGAGAAGATCGCGCGGATCTTCGGCTCGATGTCCGTAACGCACGCCGTCGAAGCGAGCCAGGTTCGCCGACGCCTCGGCGCTTGCGATAAGGTAATAGGTCGCGACGGCATATTCCGTGTGCGGCAGCGACACCTCCACGATCTCCACGCCGGATGATTCAAGATGCGCGATCGCCGCGTTTATGGCCGCCCGCACCTGCGAATCAATCCCATCGGTCATGTACTCCTTCGGCAGCCCGAGGCGCAGCCCGCGCAATTCGCGATCAAGATTTTCCGTGTAATCGGGGACTCTATCGGCGAGGCAGGTCGAGTCGCGCGCGTCCGGCCCGGCCATCGCATTCAAAAGCAAAGCAGCGTCCCTGACCGTTTTCGTCAACGGTCCCGCCTGGTCGAGGGATGAGGCGAATGCCACCATGCCGAAACGTGAGACCCGCCCGTAGCTCGGCTTCAGCCCGACCACGCCGGAGAGCGCCGCTGGCTGCCGGACCGAGCCTCCGGTGTCGGTCCCGACCGCCGCGAACGCCTCATCAGCGGAGACCGCCGCGGCTGATCCACCGCTCGAGCCGCCCGGCACTCGGGTGGTGTCCCACGGATTGTGCGTGGGCTGCACGCTGGAGTTCTCGGTCGACGATCCCATCGCGAACTCGTCCAGGTTTGTTTTGCCGAACGTAATCGCACCTGCTTTTTTCAATCTCTCCACCACAGTCGCGTCGTAGGTCGCCCGATAATTGCGCAGAATCTTCGACGCGCAGGTGCACGGTTGGCCGGCCACGCTGATGATGTCCTTAAAGGCGATCGGAACGCCACCGAGAGGCAGATCCAGGTCGACGTGTTCAGCCTGTTTCAGCGCTTCCTCGAGATCGAGCGACAGATAGGCATGAATAAGCGGGTCGATTTTCGCGATTCGGTCCCGCAACGATTCAATCACTTCACGGGCCGAGACCTCGCGGGTCCGCAGCAATTCTCGCAGCTCGACGAGATTGAGCGCCGGCAGTTCGGACAGATTCATTCCACGACTTTCGGGACAACGAAAAGATCGTTGGCCTGCCGCGGGGCGTTGCTCAATGCTTCTTCCGCCGTGAACCAGGGTCGCGGCTCGTCCTCGCGCAGCACGTCGAACATGTCGCCTTCGCCGCTGCTATCCATACTGCTCGTGTCCGGCAGGCGCAGTTTCTCCGCGAATTCCAGGACACGCGCGAGCTGCTCCTGAAAAAGTGCACCCTCGTCCGCCGTCAGGTCGAGCCGTGCCAGCCTGGCGACGTGGGCGACGTCGATTTCGGCCCTGGGCGGCATCCCCTTAGAGCTCCGGAAAGAATCTCTCGCTCCATTTTCCCAGCTCAGGAGAAGCACTAACAACCGGAAATCGGTACTCGTATCCCTTCGAATTGAGAGCTTGGAGCTTGGAGCTTGGAGCTTTCATTTCATTTAGAAATGTAAATGACTCACCAGCCAGATGACGGCGAGTCCGAGCGCGATGACCAGCACGAGAAAAATGATTCGACCTTCGCGTCTTTCCTTGCGCAGGGATTTCCGACGGCCGCCTTTATGCCCGTCGTTTCCCCAACGCGTGTCTTGAAGCGGGATGGAAACATCGAGCCGGCTCCGGCCTTCGCTCGCCCGGGCCAGCAACTCTTCCCGCTGACGTCGCGTGGTTTCTTCTGCCACCCGCGGCGCTTCCGCGATCATACGCTCGAGTTTTTCCATCTCGCCGCGCAACTGCGATTCGCGCTGAGCGAGTTCTTCCTGTTTCTGGTTGAGCGGCGTCCCGGGCTGAGGAGGTCGGCGGCGCATGCGGAATTACTGAACTTTCGCGGCCATCCAAAAGAAAATGAGCAGCGCCAGGATCCCGAAAATGATCAGGGGCAGGGACACGGCGAAACCAATTTGCATCCATTGCACGAATGATTTTCCACCCAGGCCTGCCGTCCCGGAAGTGACCGAGGGCAAATCCATCTCGCTCGATTCGCCGTTCGCTTCCAGGCGGCTCCGCTGCTGGCTGAATTCGGTGCGCGCGTCGTCGACCGTGCTGAGGGCGCGGCTCAATTCTTTCGGCAGGTCCGCCGGGTTCCAGCTTTTAGGCTCGATCGATTCGAGCAACTGGAGGTGTTGGGTGAAACTTTCGTGGGTGGTGCGGATCTGCTCGAGTTTCTTTTGCGAATCGTAGCCTTCCCGTTCCAGGATCACGAGCGATCGCGAAAGTTTGACCGTCATCTCCGCCCGTCCGCGCTCCAGTTCTTCCTGGCGGCGGCTCAGCTCTTCCAGTTCGCGCTTTTGCTTCTCAATCTGTTCGGATTGCCGCTTCAGCTGCAGGAGTTGTTCCTGCGCCTTTTGCACTTGGGTATCGAGGTGCTCCGGCGACATCGCCTCTTCTTCGTTTAGTTCGAGCATCTGTTCGATCGGTCGGATTCGTTCGGGCATGGCATTCCGGTTCGTCCGCGCGATTTCGGCGTCCATCCATCACCGCGGACTCTCGTCGAGGGATACTAGCGGTCGCACTTGAGAATTCCACAAGTTTTCCCCGCACCATTTCGAAATATTGCGCTCGATTGATCGAAAGGAAAAATGTGAGATCGGACGCCATGCCTTCTGTGCCCCAAGTGGTGATCGACTCGCCCGCGCCCGGGCAACCCGTTTACGACGAAGCTCTCTTCGTTTCCGGTTCGCTCGATCTTGGGAATCGCACCTCACCCCACTATCTCGTCCGCGCCTATATGGGCGAACGCTGCTGCGCCGAGACGCGGATTTCTTTCCCGCGTCCGGATGGGCGAATCGGATTTCGAATGTTCGGCCGGATTTTACCCAGCACGGTTGAGTCCCGGGAGGCGACGCTGCGCGTTGTCGCCGGGATCGGTGATCCCGGCCGCGATATCGTCGCGGAACAAACCATTCGGCTCGTTCCGGCGAGGTTACGCGACCGTCCCTACGGCGAGGTCGTCTGGCCTGAAAATGAAACTCTTTTGCATCGTGAAAACATTTACGGCTCCGGCCCGCCCCTCGAGGAGCCGGGGATCGCGGTCTCTGATTTGCTCCACGCCTATTTGCCGGAGGGAGCATCCGTTGTCGACGTCGGCTGCGGCGCGGGCGCCTACGGCCCGCCCTTGCTCGCGAAGGGACATGACTGGCTGGGGCTGGAAGCGAACGACCATTGTTGCGAGATTCTCGAACGGCGGCGGCTGCCCTTTCGCCGGGTGGATCTCTCGGGGACTCAACTTCCCTGCGCGGACGCGGAAAAAGATTGCGCTATTTGCATCGAAGTCGCCGAACACACAAAGGATCCAGTGACCTTCGTAGCCGAGATTGCGCGGATCATTCGACGGCGCGCGCTTTTCTCAGTCCCAAACCTGGAGCTGCTTCCCTATCTCCACGATTGGGGTGTCGTCCCCTGGCACTTGCTCGAAGGGGATCATAAGAATTTTTTCACGCGCGCGAGCCTCCGCAGCTTGCTCAAACGTTCGTTTTCAGGCGTCGAAATTTTTCCCTATGGCGAACATCCGCTGCGAACGCGAGATGGCGTGCCCCTCTATGTCCACCTGTTCGCCGTCGCGGATAAGTGAATTCCTCTTCGCTCTTGATCCTGCTCCTGATCGGTATCGCCGATCTCAAGGAAAGATTATAATCAGGATCAAGATCATGAGCAGGAACTGCGAACCTAACGAGCTTCGTCGAGCAACTCCGTCCACCGCTTTACCTGCGTGAGATACGCGCCGCCGGTCAACGATTTCAATTCCGGCCAGTGGGAGTCGATGTAGTCGCGCTGAAAAGGTTTCGGCCCGTGAAAATGGATGATTTTTGCTTCGGCATTTTCCCCCCAGTACGGCTTCCAATTCAGCTCTGGCCGCAAACGGTCCCAGAGCGGTCCGGTTTCATCGCGATAAAACCAGCGATAAGCCGCTTCATCCCACGATTCCGCCTCGAGCGCCGCCAGATTTTTGGAAACGTATCCGCGAAATTCCGGCAGGCTTTCCCGCAACCTCTCCGTATTCATCAGCATTACGCCGGTGTTCATGTTCACGTAATCATCCAGTCCTGATTCCGGAGCGACCGCGAAGTGGCGGCAGGCATTCGCCTCCAATTCCGGCACCACTTCATCGACAAACATCACGTCGCAGTCGGTGTAGAGAACGCGCGCGTCGCCCCCGCCGCTTTCCATGATCGCTGGTAGTTCAATCCGCGAAAACGCACCCGAGAGCGCTGCCGCCAGGTGCGGATTCTGTTTTCGCCGGCCGAGTTCCTCGAGAGCCTCGCGAACAAAACTCCGATGGTGGATGATCCGGACATCGCGCTTCGCCAGCCAAGCCGTGAAGTCGTTTTCTTTCCCTTCGTAAATGCAGTGCGGCTTGAGCGACGTGTGTTTTCGCGCCGTGTGCACCGCCACCATGATCATCTCGGCGTATTGCGGAAACGCGGTCGAATCTTCCGTGAGCGCGAAAAACCATTTCATCGAGTCGAATCAGGCGCGACCGCCGCGCCGATGGTGACCGCCGGGCCGTTCGCGTGAGAGGGATCGTCGTGAATGATCTCGATTTTCCAGTAGCCGCTGGCCGTTAGCACAGCACGCAGGGAATCCAGCGTCAGCCAGGTGGCGGTCGCAGACATTCCACTGAGCGGTTCGTCGGGTCCGCCTTCACCGTGAATTTTCCCGCGCAGACCGGGCCCGATCTCCTGCGCCTCGTTCTCCGCTGCGTATTGCGTCCAGATAAATAGGAGTGGCGCAACTTCCGGCAGCTTTTTCAGCAGCGTCCACGGTTCCGGCAGG
>JBBRMO010000102.1:0-7203 GCA_038230815.1 Chthoniobacterales bacterium | reverse complement strand
TATAATCGAGGCCGAGCCCGGGATTCGAAAGCAGGATGACTGGTCGCCTGCCAAATCGGTCCGACAAGACGCCGAGCATGGGCGAAAACACGAACTGCATAAGCGCAAAAACGGTCCCGAAAACGCCGAACATCTTCGCTGCGGTGGGTGCGTTGCCTCCGAGAAAATTGAGCACGAGCTTCGGCAGGACGGGGGCGATCAATCCCAGGGCCAGCATATCGAGCGTCACCGTGATGAAGATGAAAATGACGGCGGCTTTGCGTGGTTTCATTGGTGGATCGAGCGCTCGGCGTTCGAGGTTAAGAATGGGCGGCCGAACCTCCAAATGAAAAATCGCGCGCCGGAGCGTACGACCCACCTGAGATTCTTCGCGCTCCTCCAACTCTCTCCGCAAAGTCCGGGTCGTGACCCGTATTGTTATTGCTCACGCGAGCGTAATTTTAGCACTCTCATCCCATGCCCGACGCACCTCCGCCGCTGCCGAAGTCGCAGCCACCTTTCAAGCGCCGCAACAGCACCATTCTCAAGCTCCTCGGTGTCGGCGCGCTCATCCTGATCATGCTCATCCCGCTCGTCATGATCGAGGGCGTCCTGAGCGATCGGCTGGCTCGGCGCAATGAAGCGGTCAACGACATCACCTCCTCCTGGGGAAAAGACCAGAGTATCATCGGGCCGGTTTTGGTGGTGCCGTATTACAATCACGGCACTGTCGTCCGTTCGGTGACGCTACCAGACGGTCGCGTGGAGACGCGCGAAGTGGCGGAAACCACCGTGGCGTTCGCCTATTTCCTGCCCGACACCCTGGAAATCTCCGGCGACGTCCAAACCCAAACCCTTCATCGCGGGATCTATGACGCGGCGGTCTTTCGCGGGACGATCAATCTCTCTGGAAAATTCCCCCTGCCCGACATGGCAGCTCTCAAGATCGATCCGAAAGACGTGATCTGGAAAGACGCGGCGGTAACCCTGGCGGTCAGCGATCTCCGCGGCACACGAGAAAGTCTCGTGCTCGATTGGAGTGGAAAGAAAATTCAACTCCAGCCCGGATCGCAGCTGCCCGGGTATACGACGGGCATTACCGCGCAGGTCGGAACCGACCAGGCGATTGCGGGGCCGACCCCATTTGCGATCACGCTCGATCTTAACGGGAGTGGCGGCATTTTCTTCGCGCCGTTCGGAATTCAGAACGTGGTCACGCTGAAATCAAACTGGCCTGATCCTGGGTTTCGCGGCGCTTTCCTTCCCGCCGAGCGGAACGTGCGGATGGACGGATTCGACGCGAACTGGAAGGTCTCGTACTACGGTCGCGATTATCCGCAACGCTGGACCAGCCGCTCGGGCAACGAACGTTTCAGCACGACCGCGGTAAGCAACTCGCTTTTCGGCGCTCAATTTCTGCAGGTCCTGGACGCCTACCGTTATGTCGAGCGGTCGATTAAATACGGCGTTCTCTTTTTCGTCCTGGTTTTCACAACGTTCTTTCTGTTCGAAGTCACGGCCCGCCAGAAGATTCATCCGCTCCAATACCTCATGGTGGGCGCCGCCCTCTGTCTCTTCTATCTCGCTCTGCTTTCTGTGTCCGAATTTATCGGGTTTACCTGGTCTTATCTCATCGCCACCGTCGCCGCGACGGGCTTGATTACCTGGTATTGCAGCCACTTCCTCGGCGGCGGCATGCGGACCCTGATGATCGGCGGCGGTTTGATCGGCGTTTACACGTTCCTCTACATTACGCTCCGGCAACAGGATTACGCCCTTCTCATGGGAACAGTGGCGCTCTTCATTCTCCTCGGGATCGTGATGTGGGTGACGCGGAAGGTGGATTGGTATGCCCGCGACGCGGACTAGCGAATCCGGGTCCAAAACTCCGTCATCTCGTTTTGCGCCAGACTACATCTTCGTTATTCCGGCGATCGACTAGCGCATCGATTTTGCCTTTGTCGTCCGTTCGGAAAAGAATTCGGCCTTCAACCCCTTTGCGGAAAAAAAGGTCCGAAGTTTCGGGCGACAGTTCTTCCTTCTTTCCTTTGCGTTCGACGTAGAGGTTTCCCTTGTCGAGCGTCACCGTTCGGGTCTGGCCGGGAGCCAGTTCATAGGTGCCGGGAAAATCGGTCAGCTTCTCCGGATCGGCGCGGCCGACAACCGGATCTTCGTAGTAGCGGAAGGCCTGGGTCGCCACGATCTGCCACGCGCCTTTCCGCCGCAGCCAGGTATCGGTCTGGTGGTAACGCGCGGAAAGACTCTGGCCGAAGATCGTCTCACTCTCTTCAAGATCGTAACTGATAACCGCGGAGTCACCGACAATGCGACTGGCGGCCTTCCCGATTTTTATTTGTCCCGAATAACCAGTGGGTAGCGGGGCGATATCAGCGACCAGCGCCGCCTTGTCCATGTTTCTTCCCTTCTCGTCGAAGTAGAGCGCGTCATCGGCGTAATATTTTTTCCAGTGCTCCTTATTCCCGCTGACCACACTGTCGAAAAGTTCCTGGGAACGGCGAAGCAACTCTTGCTGGTTAATTGTTTCCTGGGCGAGGCCCAACCGCGCGACGCCGAGAAACAAGGTCAACCCCAGCGTGATGGTTTTCGTAGTCATGCCTTAGAATAATGATGGGCCGCGAATCAGGAAACCAGTTCCATCCCCAGGCAGGGACGAATCCCACGCCCTAATTCCGTCCTTGTCTTTGCGATAACCAGACACGTGACTGGGTCATGGCTGACACCGATGCCGACTACGTCCTGGGCACGCATGACGAAGAAGTCGCCCGGCTCGGTTTGCAACACCGCGTCTGGCGCCCAATCGCCACCGATTGCTGGCGGCGGGCGGGCATCACCGCCGGTTCACGCGTGATTGATGCCGGCGCCGGCCCCGGTTATGCCACGATGGATCTGGCGGAAATCGTCGGACCGGCCGGGGAGATTCTCGCGGTTGAACGTTCCGCGCGTTTCCTTGAAATCGCGCGGAAGGCTTGCCTTGCGCGCGGATTGTCGCAGGTGCGGTTTCGTGAGGCTGACCTAATGGACGAGCCGTTCGGCCCACTGAACTTCGATTACGCGTGGTGCCGCTGGGTTGCGTCGTTTGTTGCCTCGCCCGAGAAGCTCCTGAACAATATTGCCCGCGCGCTTCGCCCGGGCGGGATCGCGATCTTTCAGGAATATAGTCACTACGAAACGTTCCAACTCGCGCCGCGCCGTCCCGCCGTGGAAAGCTTTGCCGAAGAAGTCATGAAGAGCTGGCGCGCCGCGGGCGGCGAACCAAATGTGGCCCTGGCCTTTCCGAAGCTCCTGCGCGCCGCCGGCCTGGAGGTCGTCGAAGTCCATCCCCGAGTCTTGACGGTCTCGCCGCAGAGTTACGTCTGGCAATGGCCGGCCAGTTTCATCGAGAGCAATCTGGCTCGATTACGCGAGCTTGGCCGAGTGACGGAGGAGTGGTGTGATTCGGTCCGTCGTGAGTTCAAGGCCGCCGAGAACGACCCGACAACGATGCTAACCACACCGCTTTTTCTCGAAATCATCGCCCGGCGCGGGTAAAACCGGGCTATGACTCAACGCCTAAGGCTCTTTCGAGGGAAAATGGTGGGAGGCGTCCCGCTCCCCGTTACCGGCGTTATGGACGAGAGTAAGCGGGCGGCTGAAAACATTCCCGGACGCCGATGATTGCCATCTCCTATCGCCGGCAGGATTCCAGCCCAGTCGCGGGCCGGCTCTACGATCGGCTCCAGGCCGAGTTCGGCAAAGGCAGCGTCTTCATGGATTTCGATTCCATTCCCTACGGCGTGGATTTCCGCGAACACATCAAGCAGACCCTGCAACGCGCCAAAGTCGTGGTCGCCATCATCGGCCCGGAATGGTGCGGCGGGAAGGAGTTGCCCAACCGCCGGATTGACGACCCGACCGATTTCGTTCGACTTGAAGTGGCAAGTGCCTTGGAAAATGGCATCCCAATAATTCCGGTGCTCGTGAACAACACGCCGATGCCCGAGGCAAGAAATCTGCCCCCGGAACTCGAAGGACTGGCTTTTCGAAATGGCCTCGTCCTCGACACGGGCATCGATTTTCACCACCACGCCGATCGACTTATTGCAGGGATTCATCGGGTCGTGGATCCGCCGAAGGAAGCAGTGCCTCCACCGCCCCTCCCTGCAGTGATCGCTCCGCCGCAAACGGCGACATCAACGCAGAAACCTTCTCTGGCCCTGCCGATCTCAATTCTTGTCCTGATCCTCGCCCTGGCCGGAATCGCGGCCTGGTATTTTCTTAACCGCGGACCGCGCCCAACTGCCGTCCTCCAGGAGATGACGCCGGTTCCTCAGCGATCGGAAACTCCGGCGCCCTCAGCTCCAAGCCTCGCAACTCCTTCGAAGAATCAGACGCCCGTCGAGCGAATCGTGGTGCCTGCCACCCCGTTACCTGCGCCCGCAACCACCGACACGTCTTCGATTCCTTCCAGCATTGAGACCGGGCGCGAACTTACCTTCACCGGGAGAGTGGGAAACAAGGAAGCGACCTTCCGGTTGCGTTTCGAGCCGGGTGGGCGCGTCACGGGCACCTATTCTCAAGGGGGAGCCACCTACCGCCTGGAAGGCCGTCATCCCAAAGGTAAAATGTTCCTCGATGAGTACACCGGCGAACGGGTAACCTCCCATATCGAACTGACCCTGGTCGAAAACGGAACCCTGGTCCGTTGGGAAGGAACAATGCGCAATACCCCGCCGGACAACCGGGTCTTTCCGATTTTCATCGAGCGTTCGGCACTCAACTCACCTGCCGCAATCGAATCTCCGGCGTCGGCCCCGGCGGAGAACAGCGGAACGACCGGTGAATACTCCTATCGCGGAACGGTCGGTCCGTACGAAGCTGCCTTCCAACTTCGTTTTGAAGCGGACGGCCGCGTGGCCGGCACCTACCTCCTGACTTCAAACAAGAACCTGGTCCTACGACTGGAAGGCCGAAACCCCAAAGGAAAGCTATTTCTGGACGAATACACCCGAGACCGTCTGACCGCGCACATCGAACTCACCCTCCGTGACGGTGCGAGCGACATTCGCTGGGAAGGCACGATGTATAACACGCCGCCGGACAATCGCGTGTTCCCAGTGTCAATTGGCCGACCCCGAAAGTAGCTTCGCTCTTTCCATAATGAAAACCATCCGGGCCCTTCTTTTCCTTGGAGTTATCCCCTTTTTTTTGCTGCCCCCTGCGTCCGGCGCAAAACCCAAGGCGGATCTCGATTACTTTCCCCTGCGCGTAGGCGACTCCTGGACCTACCGTAACACGGAGGAAGGTGGCTACAGCCTTAAGGTCCTTAGCGAGGAGCCCCAGCCAGGAACTTCTAATCGTTACCTGGTAGCATTCCTCTCCGGCGTGAAGATTAACAAGGTGTTTTCTAAAATAGCTGGCTGGGTTCTGTTTCACAGCGAGAGCTATCCGGAGCATGAGGGTCTCAGGGCTACCTACGAACCGCCAAGACAGTACCTTCCCAATCCACTTGTGGCCGGACAAAAATGGGAGTGGGGCGGAACGGACCCGACTCAGGTTGAACATCATGAGAGCAGTCACGCCGTTGGTTTCGAAAACGTAACGGTGCCCGCGGGAAAGTTTCGCGCCATGAAGGTAGTCAGCGAGAAAACCGGCGGAGCCGCCCCGATGACGACAACCTCTTGGTACGTCGCCGGCATAGGCCTGGTAAAATCCGCCACCCAAGGTGGCCAGATCAAGTATGGCTCGGAACTAACCGACTACAGCTTCAAGAAGAAGACTCGCCAGTAAGCCGGCGCGACCATTACCCCGTTTCCTGGCAGGACCAGTCAGCCGAGCCGAACGAAAGTGTGTCATCCCGAGCGAAGTCGGGGGATCCGTGGCAGTATCGAAAGGCGGCACCTCCGCCCCGAGTCCCCGTGCAGGGCGACTCGCCCTGCCACAAATGACGCGCGCCTGGTCGAATCAATTCCCTTCTCCTTGAGGGAAAAAGTTGGGATGAGAGCTGACGAGCGAGGGCCGGATCAGGCTAGTAACGATAATGCTCTGACTTATACGGACCTTCAATAGGCACACCGAGATACTCGGCCTGCTTGTCGGTCAGCTTGGTCAATTTCACGCCGATCTTTTGGAGATGGAGGCGAGCCACTTCTTCGTCGAGCTGCTTCGACAAGACATAGACACCTACTTTGTAAGTGTCGCGGTTCTTCCAAAGATCCAATTGTGCGAGGACCTGGTTGGAGAATGAATTCGACATGACAAAGCTGGGATGGCCGGTGGCACAACCCAAATTCACCAGCCGGCCTTCAGCCAGCATGAAGATTTCGTGGCCATCGGGGAAGGTATACTTATCCACCTGCGGTTTAATGTTTGTCCGCTTGACATCTTTTCGGTCGTTCAAAGGTTCGACCTGAATTTCGTTATCGAAGTGGCCGATGTTGCAAACGATGGCCTGATCTTTCATCCGTTCCATATGGGCGAGCGTGATGATGTCCACGTTACCGGTCGTGCTTACATAGATATCGCCGCGACCGAGCGTCTCTTCGATGGTCGTCACTTCGTAGCCCTCCATGGCGGCCTGAAGCGCGTTGATTGGGTCGATCTCAGTGATAACCACGCGAGCGCCCTGACCCCGCAGGGATTGCGCGCAGCCCTTGCCGACATCGCCGTAACCGCAAATGACGGCGACTTTGCCCGCGATCATGACATCGAGCGCGCGATTGAGCCCGTCGACCAGCGAATGCCGGCATCCGTAAAGATTGTCGAATTTCGACTTGGTCACCGAGTCATTCACATTAATCGCAGGGATGAGCAGCTGATTTTGCTGCTGCATTTTGTATAGGCGGTGAACGCCGGTCGTCGTTTCCTCCGAAACGCCGCGCCAGTCCTTGACCATCTCGTGCCAGCGATAAGGATTCTCCCGCTGCACTTCGAGGAGCAGGTCCTTGATCACTTGTTCTTCCTTGCTCCCCGCGGGTGACTTCGCCCAGTCGCCGCCCTCTTCGAGTTCGTAACCCTTGTGAATGAAGAGGGTCACGTCGCCGCCATCGTCGACCACGAGCTGCGGACCTTTACCGCCCGGGAACGAAATCGCCTGGTTCGTGCACCACCAATATTCCTCCAGGGTCTCACCTTTCCAGGCGAAGACCGGCACTCCGGTCATGGCGATCGCGGCGGCCGCATGATCCTGGGTCGAAAAAATATTACAACTCGCCCAGCGCACCTGGC
>JBBRMO010000101.1:0-7216 GCA_038230815.1 Chthoniobacterales bacterium | reverse complement strand
GGGGCGCTTTCCCGAGGTGGCCGCCGCCAATATAGAGGCGTTTGGGCCAATCGCCTAACCAAGCCAAGATGCGTTCGCCGCGGCCGAGGAAAACCGGGTGGATCAAGAGCTCGATCACGATCACGCGCACGAGGACGAGTGGGAGCAGGAAGGGAGTGGACAACAGGGGGGTTTCAACGTTTTGTGTCCGATGTTTAAGCCGATCTCTCTCTACCTCACCGGTTTGCTAGCCGTGGGCACTTTGTGGGCCCAGACCGAACCGAACAAATCGCCCGCGGGCAAGGACGCCGAAAAGCCGCCGACTGTGCGCGAACCGGCGAAGAAACCGGCCGAACAGATCCCGCCTCCAGCCACGGCCCAAAGCCCGGCGACTGCGCCCAACGCCTCGACCGACGCTTCGGCCAAGCCGCAGGTAGACAAGAATCCGCCGCCGTTGGATCCCAAGAACATGGATACGTCGGTCAAGCCCGGGGACGATTTCTATCTCTTCGCGAATGGCAACTGGATCAAAAATAATCCGATTCCCCCGGAGTTTTCGCGCTGGGCCGCGTTCAACGAGCTCGCGGAAAAGAACAACGACGCGTTGCACGAGATCGCGGAGAAAGCGGCCGGCGGCGGAGTGCCAAAAGATGCGAAAAAGCCGGCAAAATCCGAGAAGCCCGCATCGGCTGAGGTGCAAAAAGTGGGCGACTTCTACGCGAGCGGGATGAACGAATCCGCCGTCGACGCAGCGAAGGCAACTCCGCTCGAGGATGAGTTCAAGAAGATCGACGCGATGAAGGATCGCAAGGATGTGCTGAAAACGATCGGCCGGTTCCATTCGATGGGACTGCACGCGTTCTTCTTTTTCATCTCAGGCCAGGACGACAAGGACAGCACGAAGATCATCGCCCAGGCTCACCAGGGCGGCCTCGGTCTGCCGGACCGCGATTATTACACGAAGGACGATGAGGCTTCGAAGAAGCTGCGCGACCAATACGTGGAGCACGTCACAAAAATGCTGACGCTTGCCGGCGAGCCCGCCGATAAAGCGGGAGCAGATGCGGCAAAGATCCTCGCTTTCGAAACGTCGCTCGCGAAACCGGCCCGGACCCGGGTAGAGCTGCGCGATCCGCAGAAGAATTACAACAAGATGAAGGAGGCGGACCTGCAAGCGCTCATGCCCGATTTCAACTGGGCTGATTACCTGAAAGAACTGAAGTTGACGAATCCGGGCGACATTAACGTGGGTCAGCCGGATTTCTTCAAGGCAGCGAACGAAGTTTTCAAGACGACCGCCGTCGAAGATTGGAAACCGTATCTTCGCTGGCACCTGATCCACGACATGGCGCCGATGCTCTCGAGCGATTTCGTGAACGAGAACTTCCGTTTCTATGAGGCGACGCTGCGCGGAACCAAGCAAATCAAGCCGCGCTGGAAACGTGTCATCACCAAGGAAGACGAGGAACTTGGGGAAGCGCTCGGCAAACTTTATGTGGCGGAGAAGTTTCCGCCGGAAGCGAAGGCGCGGGCCCTCGAGATGGTGAACAATTTGAAAGAGGCGCTGGCCGATCGGATCAAGACGCTGGACTGGATGGACCAGCCGACGAAAGACCAGGCGCTGAAGAAGCTGGCGGCTTTCACGGTGAAAATCGGTTACCCGGACAAGTGGCGCGATTATTCCGCCCTGAAAATCGATCGGACCTCCTACTCGCAAAATGTGATGCGCGGCGACATGTTCGAAGTCGATCGCCAGCTCAAGAAAATCGGCAAGCCGGTTGACCGCTCCGAATGGGGCATGACGCCTCCCACGGTGAACGCCTATTACAATCCGAACATGAACGAGATCGTATTCCCGGCCGGTATCATGCAGCCGCCGTTCTTCGATCCGAAAGCTGACGACGCCGTGAATTACGGCGGGATGGGCGCCGTGATCGGACACGAAATGACGCACGGGTTCGACGACCAGGGCCGGCAGTACGACGCGGTCGGCAACCTGCGCGATTGGTGGACAAAAGCTTCGGCCGACGCGTATGACGCCCGGCGCAAAGTGGTGGTTGCCCAGTATTCCGCCTATGAACCGCTGCCGGGTCAGCATATCAATGGCGAGCTGACGCAGGGTGAGAACATCGCCGACATCGGCGGAGTAAAACTTGCGTTCACCGCGTTCCAAAAGGCGATCGCGAAGAAAGGGCCGCAACCGAAAATCGATGGCTTCACCCCAGAGCAGCGGTTCTTCCTCGGGTTCGCCCAGATCTGGCGGAACAATCAGCGCGACGAAGACCTGAAGCTGCGGCTCAATACCGATCCGCATTCGCCGGGACGTTTTCGGACAATCGGGCCGCTCTCGAACTTCGTGGAATTCCAGAAGGCGTTCGATATTCCGGATGGTTCGCCGATGATTCGCCCGGTGGATCAGCGGGTGAATATCTGGTAGGCGCGGACGCGGGCCCGCCGTTTTCGGTTATTGGTTAAGAGTTATCAGTTCAAATCAACCGCCGCTCGCTGCGCGCGAGCGGCGGTTTTTTTCTGCCCGTCGCCCTCGGGGCAGCGAGGGTGGGTTTGGTTACAAGCTGAGCCTTGCGCTGCGCCCCGCGAAGCGGTTACAGAATGCGATGCTGAATCTTCGGAAACTGTTCACAGACGTGTTCGATCCCCAGCCCGGGGAGACGGCGGCGGTTTTTGTCGATCTGCCCAATGCGGAGATGGTGGATAACGATCCCTGGAGAGCGCGC
This sequence comes from Chthoniobacterales bacterium, assembly GCA_038230815.1. Classification (GTDB taxonomy): domain Bacteria; phylum Verrucomicrobiota; class Verrucomicrobiia; order Chthoniobacterales; family UBA10450; genus AV80. The sequence continues at coordinate 4,502 of JBBRMO010000101.1, read as the reverse complement.
CGGGCGATGGCGGAGCGATGGGATGCCGAGCTGCGCGAGTTTGGTGCGGAAAGGCGGTTCGAAGTCTTGCCGTTGACCGAGTACGTCGCGACGGGAATGAACAATGGAGAGTTGCCGGTCCTTGGCAGGCAATCCGGGGCGCCGGTCGTTCTGGAAGAGATTGGCGCGCGGGCGACGCTCCTTCTCGCGATGACGGAATTTTCGGCGTCGGCACCGCTCATTGGCTGGAGCAAATGCTACTCGGAGCTGCGCGCCGCCTCGATGCCGCGGATCGCTCCCGAAATGGAATCGACCGCGCTCGCTGCGGATTGCGCGATGATTGCGCGCTCATGCGCGCGCCTGCGGGAGCGGCTGGCGAACACGGAATCAGCCGAGATCGAATTCTCGACCGGCGATCAATTCGTTTTCGATTTCCGGTTTCGAGTCGCCGAAGTGGACGACGGAGTCCTCCATCGTGACGCGCCGGAGCCGCGCCTGATCAATCTTCCTAGCGGAGAAACGTTCACGGCGGCGTACGAAGGGGAGCGAGGTGTCGCCAGCCGCACCAGCGGTATTCTTCCTGTCTGGCACGAGAAAGAAATTGTTCGGCTCCGGGTCATGGGAAACCGGGTCGAAGACGTCATCGGCGAAACCGGGGGCTCACGGCATCTGCGCGACTTTCTTTTTCGCGATCCGGCCCGACGGAATGTGGCTGAGCTGGGACTCGGTTGTAACCCGAAAGCGCGCGTTTGGGGAAACGTTTTGGAGGATGAAAAGGCGGGACCGCATATTGCGCTGGGAAGAAGCGAGCACCTTGGAGGAGCGACCGGTCCGGAGGCGTTCAGCGATCCGAGGCATGTCTGGCATGAGGATTTCGTTTACGCACGAGAATCCCCGATTCAGATCCGGAGACTGGAACTGGTCGACGCGGCCGGGCGACGGGAGCCGTTGTTTATCGATGGTTCCTACGTGCCGGAGTTGGAGATCGGGATCTAAGTCAAGACGGCGTCTGACACAGACGCCCTCGATTGCTGTTGCTGCGAAGCGCCTGCAGAAGAATCAGTAGGACTGTCCACGGATGAATTCGGTAAAAGTGCCGTGATCGGTCTTTAAACGAAAGGGCAAGCTCAGCTTCTTTTTGCCATCGACGGTTTGGAACACGGAGAAGTGGAGATGGGGTGCGCTGGTGAATCCGGTTTTGCCGGACCGGCCGATCGGTTCACCGACGGTAACTTCATCGCCGATCTTCACCATTACGCTGTCGGGCTGGAGATGCACGTAGTCGGCGAACGTCCCATCCACATGCTTGATAAGGACGTAATTTGCGAAAGGCCTGAACTTTTCGTCCGCGCCGCCCACATTAGAATCCTGTTTCACGCCGACGACGCGCCCCTCCCGCGCCGCGCAAACGATCGTGCCCACCGGCACCGTCCAATCCACCGCGTTCTCGCTCCCGCTTCCGGCGGAATGGCTAAAGGTGCCCCGCGGTCCCTGCATGACAACGTAGCGGCCGGGCCCAAATGGCATCGCGTAATCAGCATCATTGGCGGTGGTGGAACGGCGGCCGCCGACCTGCCAATAATAATGATAATCGTAACTCCAGGACCGCGTCCTGTCCGTTGGTCGAAGCTTGACCAGCACGAAGGAGCGGTGGCCCGCGGAATCGACCGTGAACGGCACTGGCCGCGACGGTGTCATGTTCGTCAACCTCGCCTCCAGGGTAACAGTGAATTCGGACGCGTATTCACTCTTGATCGTCACCATGACGGTGCCGCCGCTCTCTTCTTTGACGAGGCGAACACCAGTCGGGTTTTCTTCCGCGCCGATCGGGGGGCGCGACAAAAGAAGGAGGAGAGCGGCTACGACGGCGGGCGTGGACCGAAAACAATTGATCTTTATGATGACGCCTCCGGACCGGCAGGGGCGAGAATGGCGTCCCTCATGCCGTGGAGCAGCTTCTTATCGGCGGGAACGATTGTGGCCAGCGCACCGCTCAACTTCACTTTGCCGTTCTCGACAAAATAATAAGGACAAAGCCGGACCCGGCCTCGCATTGTTTTCACTTCGCCGGTTTGATTGTCCCAGAAACGCTGATCGACCAAACGCGCCTTGTGAAAGCGTTGCATGATACGCGGCGTAGTCTGAAAAGTCGTGAGCGCCTCCTCGATCGCACGCTCCCACTCTACCTGCGGGACGTCGGAGCCAACGAGAATGCCACGGCTCCCCCACCCCAGCGGCGAAAAGCCACTCACCTTGATCAGGAGATCCCGTTCCTTTTGACTGAGCTTCCCGGCTTCGCGCCAATCGTGGATTTCGAGCCGCGGAATGACGGCGTGCTGCGGTAACGGGGTCGGATCGAACGGCCAGGTAAACGGAATGACCTCCTGTAACTTCAGGAAATATTTTTCGCCGAGCTCGCGCCGCCAGAACTCGCGGAGCGGCTGCATCCAGAAAAGCGCGAACCACATTTTCTCCTCAAGAAACGGTTTGATCGGCGGTGTAATCCGGACGGCGCCGTCGCGGACGGCATCGAGAAGCACCGAAATTCGAGGGAGATTGGGGAGGTCGAAGAGCTCAAAAAAGCGATAGGCGTTTCGGCCAGAGGTTGGCTGGTAGGTTTCGGCGTCGACGACGCGCCACTGGAAGTGCGGATGTTTCTGGCCGAGCTGCGCCGCGACCCAGTTCATTTCCGGCCGGTAAGTGGAGGCTTCCTGAGAGATAACGATGTCTCCGCCTTCCGGCAATAAACTGCGAAAGCCTTCGAGCATTCCGTCGCTCCCGCCGAGAACGTCGCGGCCGAGGGCCGAATAGGTTCGGTTCAACCATCCCGTCAGCCCCATTCCACCCGGGACGGAATCGATCTCGGCGATAGTGTAGCCGTTCTCGGTCAGGATGAGATCGGGCCGGATGACCAACGGAGTATCGTCGCGAAATTGTTTCTGCCGTGAGAATTCGATTAGCTCAGCAGGCTTCCCGGCATCGAGATACTCGGCAATCCAGGCTGGCTGTTTGCCTTTGAAGCTCCGCTGGTAAAGCTCGTTGCACGCGCGCTGGAAAACGAAAAGACGATGACCGAGCTGCTCGAGTTCTTTCGCGAATTTTTCGTCAATCGGGAAAGGATCGGGCGAGAGAAGAAAATCCTTTTCCGCAAAGAGACCTTCGGCGGGGAAGGCGCTCCGGATCGAGGCGAGTTGGTCAGGGACGGCGAGCATTGGCAGAGAGCGAGGTGTTAAAACGCCGTGGACCGCCTCATCTTCCCGCCGCCATTTTCTTCAGGGCGCTCTTCACCAGTTCTTCAGCCGTCTTGATTTCCGGTTCGCGTTCCTGCAAATCGCGCACGGTCTTATGCGCATCGACCTGTTTGTATCCAAGAGCGATAAGCGCAAGGACGGCTTCGTTGGCCTGGCTTTGTTCTGGCGTTGGCGCGTGGCTGGCGCTGGCCGCCTCCCAGGCGGCGACGACACCCAGTTTATCCTTGAGCTCGAGGACAATTCGCTCCGCCGTTTTCTTCCCGAGTCCGCTGATCTTCGACAAGGAGGCGATGTCGGCGTTGACGACGGCGCTCTTGAAATGGCTAACGCTCATCCCGCTCAAAACGGCCAGCGCGAGCTTCGGCCCGATGCCGCTGACATTATTGACCAGGAGTCGAAAGAGATCGCGCTCGGCAGCGGTCATGAAGCCATACAAAATGTGGGCGTCTTCGCGGACGTGGAGATGGGTCAGGATTTGCACCGGCTTTCCGGCCACGGGCAATTTGTCGTAGCTGGAGAGCGGGATGAAAAGCTCGTAGCCAACGCCACTGACATCCACGGTCGCCTGGGTCGGCAGGGCGGAAACGAGCGTGCCGCTGAGAAATGCAATCATCTGTCGGAATCCCTAACAGACCGACCTCAAACTGCAACTCGTCGGCTCGGACGAGTCTCGCCCTGCCACGCAGAAACGCTTCGGTCCAGGCCGGGATCGCCGATCCCGTCTCCGGCGGGAGCAAGGGCAACGGCGCTCATTGCGATTGTTTCAGAATCAGGGTGAGGTCAGTCATCTTGCCCTTTGCGATGTTGAACCCACGGGCGCGATAGGTCTTCCAGCTCGGATCGATTTTCGCCGAGAAGGCCTGCGCCAATGGAGTCGGAACGATGGCAAAGCGAGGTCCTGGAAAATGCATGAACTTTTCCAGCTGGTCCGGATTCAATCCCCGGGCGTAGCCGTGGACTCGAGCCCGGAAATACCAGACGACGCTCGGCTCGAGAAAATCAACATTCCCAAAATCCATGTCGGGAAGAAGATCGTTCTTCGAAAGCCTGAACAGTTGCGCAGCGGGAAAGGCCGGCGCGATGAGCGGGAAAACGATAAGAGTGGCGATGAGGGAGACGGCGGTCGCGGTCACGGCCACTCGCCGGGCAAAGTGAGGAGAGCCGCGAAGTTGGAAAATATGGCGCGCGAGAAGAAGAGAAAGCAGCGGAAAAGCGGGCAGCGTGTAATGCGGCAACTTGGTCATCACCATCGTCATGATGCCGAAGATGATC
>JBBRMO010000100.1:0-7258 GCA_038230815.1 Chthoniobacterales bacterium | reverse complement strand
CAGAACGTGAAACAAGATACGCTCGTTAGGCTTGACCCGGATCGGATCGCCGTGGCCGAGTTTGCGGCCGTTGATCGCGAAAGCGCCGTAGCTGACTTCGTAGCCGTGCGGCATCCCCTTGGCAAGCGAGGCCTGCATCGCTGCTTCACCGGCTTCCTTTAACTCGGAGATTTCCGACCCGGCGAGAAAATCCTGAGCCATATCGCCGCCCCGGCTGAAGAAGGGATCGAACTCCTTGAGCACGAGAAACACTTCGCGGTCGTAATCACCCGCCTCGTGTTCCGGTTCGATATAAACCGGGCCGGCTTGCCCGTTATAGAGACCGCGAGTGAGGTCATTGCCGGCGGCGATATGAGTGTGATAGAAGCGAAAGCCGGCTGGGCCGGGAGTAAAGGTAATGCGCCGCATACCGTGCGCCGGGATGGAAGGCGTGCCCTCCTCGGCGGCACCGTCGACATCGACCGGCACAAACTGTCCATGCCAGTGCAATTGTTCTGGCGTGTCGGTCTCGTTGTGGATGTCCACGGTCACCGGCTGACCTTCTTTCAAACGAAGGAGTGGCCCCGGAAACTGCCCATTGTAAGTGATGGTGGAAACGATGTGGTCGGGCGCAAGCTCGACCAGCCCGACCCCGATCCGAATGCTGTGATCCGCGGGACCGGCCGGTCCCGGCGAGGCCGCTTTGGCTTCGGCGGCGCGCGCGGATTTTGGAAGCGCGGCGTAACTGCCCGCGAGTAAACTGCTGACGAGAAACTTCCGGCGCGATAGCTGCGCAAATCCAGTGGTGGGGTTCATATCTTGTGTAGGACTAAGAAGCGCGGCCGGTCGCAATTCGGGCGTCGAGCGACCAGAGGCCTGCTCCGGCGACGAGAAGGAACAAACTGCCCGGGACCATGCAAAAATCGGTGCGCGCTTCGTGCGCCATCGGCCAGAAGCCATACCGCGCCATTTTCGGAAGCGAGAATCCCCAGAACCCGTACCCGAGCAAAATCAGAACTTTGGTTGAAATGATCGCGCGCCGGCCGTTGGCCGTGGCGCGATAGACCCGGCGGCTCCGGCCGTCCACGCGGAAAATTTTCGCGTTCAAATAACCCTGGCAGTTCATCCAGTGCAGGAGCGGGTAAAGCGTGCCCGCGCTGTTGTGATAACCGTGGTGGCGCAGCTCCTCGATCATCCAATTGCCGTAAAGCGGTCTCTTGGCCGCGTGATGCAGAAGGTGAAGCCAGGGGTCCCCGCACGGAAGAACGATGGGGTCGTGGGTCGCGCCGGCATCAGACCGGAAAGAAGTTGCTGGTGTTCGAGGCGCATCGTTATCAGCGAAATACGTTTCCGTTACGTTATCGAATCATCAGGCCGAAGCATCTCGACAACCATCTGGAGTCAAAGTGCGAAACGGACGTGGTTTGTCCCCCCATTATCAGAACCTGACCGAGGCGGAAGCGAGTTCCCAACAGAGCGCCAGTGGATTCAAGGAGAGGTCCCAGGCGACGGCTCGGGGAGGTTCGCATTCGATGCCGGAACCCGCTGGGTGCGCGGCGGTCGCTCGCCGCCTTTATTCATGGCGAGCAGCTCCGAGACGGTGACGAACTTGAAGCCTCTCGCCAGGAGAGTGTCGAAGACTTGCGGCATCGCCTCGATCGTCGGCGCGTGGATGTCATGCGATAAGATAATCGAACCCCGCCGCGCTCCGGCGATGATTCGTTGGGCGACGACGTTCGGACCTGGCCGCTTCCAATCCAGCGGATCAACGTCCCACAAAACGACTTTGTAGCCGAACTCCTGATTCACCCAGATGCGTTGCCGTTTCGTCAGCTCTCCGTAGGGCGGCCGCATGAGCTTCGGTTTCAGGCCAACCGTTTTCACGATGAGATCCTCGGTCCGTTGTAACTGACTGCGGACGGCTGCGTCAGAGAGCTTCGCGAGGTTTGGATGCGACCACGAGTGATTTCCGATTTCGTGTCCCTCGGCGACCTCCCGTTGCAGGACGGTGGGGTTTTGCTGAACACATTCGCCGAGAACGAAAAACGTCAGCTTGATGTGACGCTTCGCCGCCATCTCGAGCAGCTTCGCCGTGTTCGTCGCATGGGGTCCGTCGTCGAAAGTCATCGCGATGTAAGGGCCATCGACGTTCACGTCGGCGAACGTGATCTTTTCTGCCGCGGGCGTCGTCGGCTCCGCGGCCAACGGTGTCGCCGCTGTGTTCTGAGCGTGCAACGCCGATATCGCTGACAACATCAGCGCGACGGTGAGCTGCGAACACTGATTCATTATTGACGAATAGCGTAGCCTGGAAATCACGGAGCGGCTCATTTTCGCTGAATTTTCTTCGTTCATTTCTGTTCCCCCGGCTTGCTTTCGTGGTGGTAGTCTTGGATTTTCCTTCGATCAATCGGCGTTCATCAGAGTTCTTCGATCAGCTCCTTAAAAAGTTCACGAACCTTCTCTTTTGAATCTTTGAGCGCGCGGCGTCCCATGGCCGGCGCGATAGACCCGGCGGCTCCGGCCGTCCGCGCAGGAAATTTCTCGCTCAGAGCTTCTTCAAAGCCGCACCTTTGTGCATCGCCATATGGTCCGTCGTATCGCTCTTGATCAAATATTGCGGCTCCTCCTTCGAGGCGCGGACTGTGTAGGTCTTGAACTTGGTCGCTTTGGTGACCTTCTTCCTGATCGTCCCCCGAACGCGGCCCGCTTCCGAGTTCCACTCCACGTGATCTCCCACTTTGAAGTCGTCTTTCGCCGGCGTTTTGCTCATTGGTATTTCTCAGGCGGAAGCAGCGGAGGTCGCCCGCGGGAGAACAAATTTCTCCATCGCATGGGCGAAGCCATCATCCTCGTTGCTCAAGGTGACGAAGTTCGCCTGAGCCTGCACCTGCGGACTGGCGTTGCCCATGGCAATGCTCAGGCCGCTTTTCTCAAACATCATGACATCATTGGGCATGTCGCCAATGGTGGCGATTTCCGCGGCCGGAATGCGCAGAGAGCGGGAGAGAAATTCGACCACACCGCCTTTGTTGGCTTCGGGGTTTGTTACATCCAGGTAGTAAGGCTGGGAGCGCGCAGCGGAAGCCTGGCCTTGTAGCTCCGCTTGCAGCGCCGCCTCACACTTGGCGACCGCGTCGAGGTCGTCGCTTACGCCAACGATCTTGACCGCGCCGTCCAGCAGTGAACTGAAATCGGTCGAGACTTTCGCTTCGAACTTCACCGTCCAGGCTTCGCGCGCGACGTGCGCACCCTGGGGATCGGGCACAAACCAATCGGTCGCGGTATAGAGCCACCCGACGAGTTTGTGCTGTTCGATCACCTCCAGCGCACGGGTCGCCGCGGCTCGGGAAATGAAACGAGATTGAATCACGCTTAGATCCGGGTTCGCGAAGACGCCGCCGTTGAAGCCGGCGATGATGGTGTCGAGTTTCAGATCGTCGATCAGCATTTTCATGCCGCGCGGCGGACGCCCGCTCGTGATCGTAAACCCGATACCGGCAGCGCGCAGAGCTGCGACGGCGGCCCGGGCCCGCGGCGTGACGAGCTTGTCGTTCGTCACCAGTGCCCCGTCCACATCGGCGAGCATCAGAGAAATCTTGGTCGGTTTGGGAGCAGGCTTCATATTCTTCAGGAAATGATGGCTACGCGATGGGTTTCTGCATCCTGTTTTTCGGCGCACTGCAACGTGAACTCGATTTGAGTTCCTGCAGACAATTTGCTCGTCGGCAGGTCCGCGAACCAAACTCTGAGCGCGGTCTCGCTTGCGGTTATTTCACCTCCGGAGCCACCGGACTCGCGCCAATGAATCACCGCTGGGCTGCTGCTAATCACTCGCAACGTTTTGCCGGCAGAAATTCGACCGCACCGATGCGCGCAGGTCCACATCTCGATCTTCGATCCGGTGCACTGCTCGACGTAACGCTGGTACGCGGGCGCGACCCGATCGAAGGACACGCCGTCGGCGCTGCTGCGCACCAGGCTGAGGTATTCCGCGTGGGCCCAGCAGAGCGGCATCGCTGAGCCAGTCGGGAGACCGCGCTTGAATCTTGTCCCGGGCAAAGCGTCGTTCCACCAGACTTGCTCGGGAAGCATTCCGCCGGCGTTTGAGAAACCTTCGAGCGTCTTAATAAACGGCAGCGCGTCCCGTCCCGCCGCCAGCTCGTAATGGCCGCGCTCGCCAGTCAGCAACGGCCATGCCCCGCCGACTCCGGTGCCGTCGAACGCCGCCCCATCCGCGTGTTGCCCGTAACCATCATGATTGTAACGCCGCCAGGATGGACCTTGCGGAAGATCATATTTGATGACCGCATCGATGACCGCGAGCGAATCGACGACGATCGGATCATGCGGATCGCGCAAACCGAGCCGGACGAGACTGAGAAAATCTCCGCCTACGACGTTGCGCGCCGGATGGTCGCCGCCGCCATTCGCGATCCGCAGGATCGCAGTATCCGGCTGCGCGGCGGCGTGCGGGTTGTTACAATCAGCGGGCGTAATGCGCACATAATGCCGCGGCCGGCCGGGAACGAGTTCGCCGCAGTTTGTGACCGTCCATTCCTCGAGGTGCGCGGAAAGCCAGTCGGCATAGTCGAGGCAAAATTGCGCGGTCTTTTCATCGTTCCGGGCGCGCGCGAATTCGGCGACGATCACCAGACCAGCCATGATTGCAGCGAGCGTCCCGGGCGAGTAGCCAGACGCTTCCTCCCACCGCTCCTGGCGCGTGACTGGACCATTAAGAATCAAGTAACTGGCCGCGCGTGAAACGACCGTCCACGGATCGAAGAGCCCGAGCGCATTTTCTTTCTGCAAATGCCAGGCAAGCAGGATGGGTGCGGCCACTTCATCCAACTGCAACCCGGTCCAAAATGCTTCGCCGCGAATCCAGGAGTTTTGCGGCAACTCGCCATCCGGTCCTTGTAAACAAGCGAGCCAGATCAAGGCGGCGCGCGCCGTCTCAGTCTGGCCGCTCGCGAGCAACCCGATCGCGCTCTGCACAAGATCGCGCGGCCAGACCAGATGATACCCGCCGATATCGTTGTCGCCTTTCGTTGCACCCCACGGAATGCTCATCGAAGCGACGATGGCGCCGCGAAAAGTCTTGTCTTCATGCGCGAGCAGAATGCAGCGGCTCAGCCGATGCATCGCGCCGCCATCACCAGTGTGCTGGCTAAAGTCGAGGGTCGCGCTGGCGCGCTGCCATTGCTCGATAAAAGTCTTGCGATGCTGCGCGAAGGGCGTGGCGAGGGACTGGAGGACCTTTGTCATGACGCTCTGCTTCGTCCGGCCAAAAGAAACGCCGAGGGTGCATTCAAATCCGTCGCTCAGATCGAGCTCAGCCGTGAGCGCGATATTCCCATCGCGCGCTTCGGGAAATTCCCAATCCATTTTGAAGTTCCGCAAATCCTGCCAGCCATCGCTCGCGCCCACGTAGCCGACGGAGCGGCGGGTAAAATCCGGCGTGCAGCCCACCGCCAGATTCACGTCCTCGCGCCAGGCGTGCAGCAGAGCGAGTCCGTCGATATTGCAAATCGTCGCCGAGTTATGCCAACCGCCGCGCTTGAGATGCGGCGCGAGCAAAAGGAAGACGCGCAGCTTTTTGCGGAGCGCTTCGTCCGCGATCTCAACCCGCGTGTGCACGAGCAAGACCGAGGAATGCGGATCGGCGGCAATTTCCTTGATGATGCGGTAACGACCCTCGCGATCAGAATTCGTCAGGCGATAAAGCACCGTTCCTTTCTCCGGATAATCGATCGCGTGCTCCAGATCGCGTCGTTCCTCGTGACAAAAGGTTTCCCCATCGGTGATCAGAAACTGGAGGTCACGGGTGTTGGGTTGATCGACGTGCGGGTAATAAATCTCGTTGATGATGCCGTGCGAGATCGTGAACCAGAGCCGGCAGCTGGTATGATAGGCCGTGCCAATCCCTTCCTTGGTGCTTTGCGTCCAGCGCGGCTCCGCTCCGGGCGCGCCGAAGGCCTGTTCAGGTTGAGAGGTTGATGGAAAAGAGCGGTTGTTCATGGCTTTAGCGGCCGGAAGGCAACTCGCGTCCGGCCTCAATCCCTCTTCAGCCTTTCTTGCCAGTTAGTCAATCTATTTATTGACTTATTATTGATCGTGGGTTCTGCTCGAAACATGTCCGAGATGAATTTGAATCCCTGTCGCGCGCTCAATGGCGGAGTTGGTTTTCCTCTGCCCGGGAATGAGGCACCGCCCGCGAGACGTTCCGCCGTGCAGATCTTTCGATCCCTGGTGGGCGATCTCCGCCGGCCATCACCCGGGGCCGCGCTAAATCATAATGGCCACGCCTCTGAGACACAGGACCGAAACGAGCTGGCGCCGTCCGTTCCGCCGCCTCCGCCCGAGCCACAGCCGCGGGATCTTTCTCTGGTCGATTCCAAGGAACTGATCCGGGAAATCCTGCGCCGGATCGGCGACAATCCGGATCGTGAAGGATTGCAGCAGACGCCGGCGCGAATCGTGCGGTCCTGGAAGGAAATTTACGGCGGTTACGCGCAACGCGCGGAGGATGTGTTGGTGACGCAGTTCCAGGCCGAGCAGTACGACGCGATGGTGTTGCTGCGCGACATCGAGTTTTTCTCCACCTGTGAACATCACATGCTTCCATTTCACGGAAAGGTCCACATCGCCTACCTCCCGAATGAAAAGATCGTCGGCCTCTCCAAACTGGCGCGATTAACCGATGTCTATGCGCGGCGCCTGCAAGTGCAGGAGCGTCTCACTTATCAGATCGCAACCGAATTGCAGCGCGTGCTCAAACCGAAAGGCGTCGCGGTAATGATCGAAGCGATGCACCAGTGCATGTGCAGTCGCGGAGTCCGCAAACGAGAAAGTAAGATGGTGACGTCCTGTCTGCTCGGCGCGTTCAAGGAAAACCTCGCCAGTCGCACCGAGTTCCTCGCGCTGGTCAAAAGCTGATTGAGTATGAAAATAACTGTTTACCGGAAATCTGGCTGCCCCTGGTCCGCCGCAGTCATGGGTTTTCTGAACGAAATGAACATTCCCTACGAGATCAGGAATGTGACGACCAATCCGGCCTACGCCAAAGAAGTGGAAGCGGCAACGGGGCAGAGCAAGAGCCCCACGCTCGACATTGATGGCACGATCCTGCGCGATGCCAGCGTAGAAGAAGTGGCGCAGGTTCTGGAACAGCGAGGCATAGTCATTTAGCCGTCATTCGACTTGGTCCTCTTCTTTGAATGCGACCGGTTCTCTTTCCAAACGTCGAGAAGGTGATCATTCGGTGAAGCGCTTTAGT